>CAZSBF010000007.1:0-66190 GCA_964605185.1 uncultured Planctomycetaceae bacterium | reverse complement strand
GACTCGCGGCGGATTCCACGCCGCGCACATGGGAGCTTTTGGGCGATTGCCTGCTGGGCTATCAACCGGGGCCGATCCCCGATGAACAGGTTGCGGAACTGGCATCGAGCGGCAAGGAACTGGCGAAGTTGATCTGACGCGGTGCGTCATTGCTTGGCGGGTGCGCTGGTCGGCTGCGACGTGGCCGGGGCGGAGGTGGGCTGCGTGGAGGCCGACGCCTTCTCGGCCTGTTCGAGTTGCTTCATTAGTTTGTCAATTTGTTCCTGGATCTGTTGCTTGCTCAGAGTGGGACCCTGCTCCGCTGCCGACGCTGGGGGTGCAGGCGCAGCTGACGCGGGCTGCGTTGTGGTCTTACCAAGATCCACGAGGCCCGGCGCCAGCACCTTGACCGCTTCGCCGCCGATTTTCCTCAATCCCTCCTGCATGGCTTGCGCGGTGCTCGCCTCTGCACCAGGGTCCTTCGGTTTCGTGCTTCGCTCAGGCTGCGTGGGGTCGTAGAGTTCCTTCTTGGGAGTTTCTTCTGTTTCTCCGGGAACAAGTTGTGACGCCATCTTTCCAAGCAGGCTTAGGCCCATCGGTGCAACCGACTCACTGGACGCTAACTCCGCGGCCGCTTCGAGGAATGGTCGCATTGTTTCGCGCGACTTGGGATCAATGTTTGCAAGGGCAGCGTCGAGTTCCCTTTTCTTGAGTTCCCGCTGTCGCCGTCCTTCTTCGTCCGCAACCTGCTTGGCGAGCAATTGATCTTCGAGCCGCTTGTTTTGCTCCTCCTTGTTCCGAACGACAGCCTCCTTCTCTTTCAGTGTTTTTCGGAACTGACCAATTACAAACATGCCCGTGATTGCCGCGATGATTGCAAACGCTGCGACGCCGACGACCACCTTGTGTTTGAGCACCACCTTCTTCAGCAGGTACATTCCGCTGGGCGGTTTCGCGCTGATCGGTTCGCCGGCGAGGTAATGCTGCACGTCCGATGAAAGCGCATCCACGCTTTGATAGCGCGTGTCCTTCGACTTCTCCAGCGCCTTCAGCAGGATGGCCGTCACTTCGCCGTCAATCTTGGAGTTGAACTTGCTTGGCGGCCTTGGCTCGGCCTGGGCGATGTTGTGCAGGATCTTGCCCATCGACACGTTGGTGTCGTATGGCATCGTGCCGGTGAGCATTTCATAGAGCATGACACCGAGGGCATACACATCCGTTCGAATGTCGATGCCCGATGGATCCCCCGAGGCCTGCTCCGGCGACATGTACGCCGGCGTGCCGACGATCTGCGCGGTCATGGAGGCTGTCGGATCGCCGAACATGCCGGCCTTGGCGAGGCCGAAGTCGAGCACGTGCGGTTCGTTCGTGCCGTCGACGAGGATGTTGGTCGGCTTGAGGTCGCGATGGATCACGCCGCGTTGGTGGGCGTGGCTCACCGCGCCGCAGATCTTGATGAAGATCTGCATCCGCTGGCGGAGGTCCGGCTTGTTTATCTTCAGATGATCCGTGAGCGACGTGCCGAAGATGTACTCCATGGCGTAGTACATGCGGCCGTCGACATTTCCGCTGTCGTAGATGGGAATGATGTTGTTGTGCTTGAGCGCCGCAGAGAGGGCAACCTCGCGTTCGAATCGTCTGCGGGCCATGTCCGAAGCGAAGGGTCCTTCGAGCAGAAGCTTCAGTGCGACGACGCGCTTAGTGGAGATTTGCAGCGCCTTATAGACGATGCCCATGCCTCCGCGGCCGATCTGCTTTTGAATGTCATAGCCCGGAATTTTCGGAATCGGCGTGGTTTCGGCGGCGAGCCCATCCTGCGCCGAACTGCCCTTCGGCGCGGGCGTCCAATTGCCCGGCAGCGTCGCGCTCATGGACGAGCCGAGGTCGGTGATGAGGTCGAGACCGGCGAGATGACCGCGCAGTTCCTCGGCGTATTCCGGATTTTTTTCGAGGAACTCTTCCTGTGAAATGTCCTCGCCGCGCTCCCGCCGGTCGAAGTAATCGTTGATCAACTCGCCCAAACGCTGTTCGCGCGGACTCTCCGCGAGTGAGTCATTCGGGCTAGGTTCATCGGGATTCATGCGTCAGCCGCCTCCGGGCGGCACCGAACAGCGGTACCCTATTGATATTCAACGATCCTGACGGTTTTCGCCAATGATTAGAGTACCCTATGCCTCCCCGATAGTTCGTTCGACACGGCCGGGTACATCACGAAAACGACACAAGTCCTTACCATAGCGAAAGTTCCGAGCACAGCCATTACAAACCACGTCCGTTTTTCCACAGGGCCAAACACGGGCGCGGTGTTTCCGAACACGCCCTCCCGGGGGTATTCTATTTCATAAGACGGTTTATTCGGCAGGCCCCTGCCCTGAAAAAAGGCGCCGCCGGTGGAAACGTGGGTAACGCGGTGCCGCAATCAACCGAGACGCAAGTCCTGATTACTCGGGCACGTAAGGGTGACGAAGACTCCATTCGCCGCCTGCTGGTGCTCTATCACCCGCGCCTGCGGGCCAGGCTCCTCCGGCAGATGGACCCGCTCATGCGCTCGAAGATCGAGCCGGAAGATATTCTGCAACAGGTCTACTTGGAGACCTTTCGGGCCATCGGACAGTTTGACTATCAAGGCAAGGATTCGTTCCTTCGCTGGATGTACGCCATTCTCGATCGAAAGCTGATCGACGAACACCGCGCGATGCGTGCAGAACGCCGGGACGTGCGACGTGAGGTCAAGCCCTCGGCGCAGTCCAATCAGCAGACGACCTACGTCGATCTGATGGCGCGCGTCATGGCCGATGTCAGTACGCCGAGCCAGGTGGTACGCAAAGGCGAGGCGTTGGGGGTTCTCAGCGCGTGCGTTGCGACGTTGCCTGAGCATTACCGCGAAGTGATTCAGATGCGCTTCATTGAAGGCATGCCGGTGGCCGAAGTGGCCAAGCGCCTTGACCGCTCCATTGGATCCATCCATATGCTCTGCCACCGCGCACTGAGACAGCTTCGCGAACAGGCGGAGAAACTCGGCGTTACCCGCGAGGAATGATCTGCCGAACTCCCCTATGATGACACACCCATGACCCACGCGTCCCTCGCAGAACGAGTCACTACCAGCACGACGGAACGACATTCACCCGAGTTCCGCACGCTGACGTGGCTAATTCCCGCGGTCATGCTCGTCACCGCCATCGCGCATTGGCCGGCGCTTTCCGCGCGCGCGGTGTCCTTCGACGACCACCAGTATCTGCTGCAGAACCCACTGGTGAAGTCACCAAGCTGGAACTCTGTGCAACGCTTCTTCACCGAGGTGCTCAAACCCTCCAGCGTCGCCGGGTACTACCAACCACTCTCCATGACGTCGCTCATGTTCGATGTGGCAATGGGCGGCAATCCCGAGAATTTTGAGCCGTTCCACCGAACGAGCCTCATCTTCCATTTACTCAATACCGGTCTGCTCGCGCTATTTCTCTATCGCCTGTTTCGAAAAGCCTGGCCCGCGGCGTTGGCGGCTCTGATCTTTGGGGTACATCCCCTGACGATTGAACCGATTCCCTGGATCGGCGAGCGCAAAACCCTGTTGGCCGCGTTCTTCGCGCTGATCAGTTTGTGTTGCTATCTCCGCTATGTCCGCTCGCGCGATGCAGCGCCGATCGTTGCCGATTCATCGCGATGGTACCTGTTCAGCCTGGCGGCGTTTCTGCTTGCATTGCTTTCGAAGCCGACCACGGTGCCGCTCTCACTCGCGTTGATATTGATCGATATTTGGCCACTTCGCCGCTTTAGCATGCGCACGCTCGTCGAGAAAATCCCGTTCCTTGTGCTTACCGCGCTCTTCGCCGTCATCACCGTCGTTTCGCAGGGGCGATCGAGCGTCGCCACGATGCCCACGGAATACCCGCTGTCGCGCATCCCGTACACACTTTGCCACAATGTCACGTTCTACCTCTGGAAGTTCCTGTGGCCGGTCAACCTGTCATCGCACTATCCGTTTCCATCGCCGATGGACCTTTCGCATCCCATGATCAAGGCAGGCCTCATCGGCGCCGCGGTCCTCGGCGCGCTTCTGCTTTTCTCACTTCGAAAGACGCCGGCCGTGGTCATTGGCTGGCTGGTGTGGTTTGTGATGATCCTCCCAACGATGCAGATCGTTGGATTCTCTGATGTCATCGCGTCGGACAAGTACTTCTATCTGCCGGCGGTCGGGTTGATGATGATCGTCGCGTGGATCCTTGGGCTGGCATGGGAGAAGTCCCGCCCGGTCGCACGGCGCGCCGCCATCCTCGCGGCCGTCGCCGTCACCATTGGTTTGAGCACCGCGACGCGGGCGCATCTTGCGGTGTGGGCCGACTCTCCGACTTTCTATCAATATATGATCAAACTGACGCCCAACTCGGCCGCGCTGCACAACAATTACGCAGTCGAACTTGTGAACCTCAGGAAACTCCCCGAGGCAATTGAGGAATACCGAAAGGCCCTCGCGATTGCCCCAGATGACGAGCGCACTATCACCAATATCGGCGTGGCGCTTCGCGCTGCAGGCAAGCCATACGAGGCCATCCGGCTCTACGATGAAGCACTGAACAACCCAAAGCTCGGTCGACGGGACGCTATTCTGGTAAACCTTGGCGCGCTGCGGGCCGAACAGGGCGATACCGAAATGGCCACCGAGTACTTTCGCGTGGCACGGATGGAGAATCCTCGAAACGCCGAAGCCCACACCAATTATGCAAACGGACTGTTGACTTCCGGAAAATATGTCGAGGCCGTGGAGGCCTATCGCGAGGCATTGGAACTACGCCCGGATATTGCCGACATTCATAATAACCTGGCGGTCGCGTTGAATGACCTCGGACGCACGGAAGAAGCCGTTCAACATTTCAATTTGGCCGTGGGGCTCGATCCGAATCACGCCGGCGCACGAAGCAACCTCGCGTTTCATCTGGCGCAGATGGGCCAATTGCAGGAGGCATTAATTCACGTTCGAGCCGCCGTGAAGTTGCAACCGAACAACACTGAATTGCTCTACATGGCCGCCCAGCTTGAGTTCAACACCGGCCATCCCGAAGAGTCCAAGGCGCTGTTGCGGCAGGTGCTGGCGCTCGATCCCGGGTTTGAGCCGGCCAAGGAACTGCTGGACCAATTCACGTTTAAGCAAACCGCGGATCGTGTGCTGGCCACTCAGCCCGCTACGACGCAAGCATCGCAGCCCGCACCCTGACGCAATCGCCGTGCACGGCATGGATTCCCGAATGACGACGCGGCAACAACGTCTCAGCCCGGCTCGCACGATTGCCCCGGTGTGGATTGCCATCGCCATTCCGCTGCTGGCGTTCATCGCGTATGCGCCCGCCGTCAAGAATGGCTTCATCTGGGACGACGACCGCTACGTCGTGAACAACGAGCTGCTCACCAATCGCGCAGGCCTTCGGAAGATCTGGTTTGAAATCGGCGCGACTGACCAATATTACCCACTCACTTACACCACCTTCTGGATCGAGAAGCGCGTCTGGGGCGACAACCCGGCAGGGTATCACGTCATCAATATTCTGTTGCACGCGGCCAACGCCGTGCTCGTGTGGCGACTCTTGGCGCTGCTTGGAATTCCCGGCGCGGCATTGGCCGGGTTGCTCTTCGCCGTTCATCCGCTGAACGTGGAATCGGTCGCGTGGATCACTGAGCGAAAGAATACGCTTTCGCTGTTGTTCTACCTTCTCGCCGCACTAGCCTACGCGCGCTTCGACGGATGGCGAGGATTTGACGCGACGACTTCGCGACGCTGGGGCGCGTACGTCGCTGCAATCGGGCTGTTTGCATTGGCCTTGTTAAGCAAGTCCGCAGTCGCGACGTTGCCCGCGGCCATTCTTCTTATTGTGTGGTGGCGGCGTGGCCGACTCGGAATCCGTGACATCGCGCCGACGTTGCCGATGTTCGGGCTCGCAATCGTGAGTGGCTACATCACGGTACTCGTCGAGTCGTCGCATGTGAGCCTCGAAACCGGCGACGCCGTGCTCGACTGGCCGTCGCGTGTCATCGTCGCCGGCCGGGCAACGTGGTTCTACCTCGGCAAACTGACCTGGCCGCATCCGCTTTGCTTTACCTACCCACGGTGGTCGATCGACCCGTCAATCGTTATGCAATACCTCGATGCGGCCATGGCGGTCGGGCTCGTCGTGGGGCTGGCCGTCACCGCCAAACGAATCGGGCGCGGCGTATTGACCGCCGTGCTTTTCTACGGAGGTTCGCTGCTGCCCGTGCTCGGGTTCGTTGATGTGTATGTGATGCGTTACTCATTCGTCGCCGATCACTTCGCCTATCTGCCCAGCATCGGCCTTATCACGCTCGCCGCCGCGGGCATGGTTCAGCTCGCGCCGGCGATGCGAAATGCGGCCCGAGTCGTTCCACTCTTCCTCGCAGCGCCGCTCGTCGCGCTTTGTTGGCAACACTGCGGCGCCTTTCGCGATCTCGAAGCACTCTGGACCGACACATTGCGAAAGAACCCAGCCGCATACATGGCCCATACCAACCTTGGCATTATCCTGCAGCAGCGCGGCGACGTGGACGGTGCGCTTGCTCATTACCAAACGGCCCTTCAACTGAAGCCCGACCTCTTCAACGCGCACTACAACGCCGCCATTGCGCTTGATTCCAAGGGGCTGCTCCTCGACGCAGGACGCCACTATGAGAAGGCGCTCGATCTGCGGCCGGACTTCGCCAACGGCCATTTCAACTACGCCCTGCTGCTAAGCAAATCGAAGAATCACGATGCAGCGGCGGAGCACCTTCTGGAAGTCCTGCAGATCATGCCAAATGACAATGAGGCCCGATTCAAACTCGGGTGTGTCTACTCCGATGCGGGCAAACTCGACGAAGCCGTTCGCGAAATAAAACGGGCGCTCAAAGCAATGCCGGAGAGCCCCGTCATCTACGCGAGACTGGCTCAGGTTTATTACGACATGGGCGACCTCGATCGCGCCGATGCCTTTTTCCGCGCGGCCCTCAAACGCAAATCCGATTACGCATACGCCCACCACGGGCTTGGCCGAACGCTGGAGCGACTGGGCCGCACTGCGGATGCCGTCACCTCCTATCGCGAGGCGCTACGTCTCGACCCCGCGCGGTCGGCGCTGCGCGATCACATCGCCGCGCTCGAACACCTCGGCACGACAACCCAACCTGCCCCATCGCCGCCGTGACGCGTATGGAGCGGTTGTGCCGGCTCAAGTACGATCCTCGCCATGAGCCGCCGGCACTCGGAACCCAGGCATTCATCTCGCACTTCGATCAACGGCGACACTGCGACGACTGCCTCATTGGCAAACTTCATTCCCACGGCCATGGCACTGATCGTCGTGACCTTGATCGCCTATCTGCCGGCGTTCGGTGCCGAATTCATTTGGGATGACGACGCGTATCTGACCAACAACGCGGTTCTCTTCGCGCCCGACGCCCTGCGGCGAATCTGGTTCGAACTTGGCGCGACCATTCAGTATTACCCGCTCGTCTTTACGAGCTTCTGGATCGAGCACCACCTGTGGGGGCTGAATCCGGCGGGTTATCACGTCGTGAATATTCTTCTGCACGCGGTGGCTGCCGTGTTGCTCTGGCGGGTGCTTGTCCGATTGGAAGTTCCCGGTGCTGCTTGGGCCGCCGCGATCTTCGCCCTGCACCCCGTGCATGTGGAATCGGTCGCATGGGTCACGGAACGGAAGAACGTGCTTTCGATCATCTTCTATTTGCTTGCAATTCGTGCCTATTCGCCGTTCCTTCGCACCGACACCAACGCTCAATCTTTGCGCACCCAATGGCAATATGTCGCATCGCTCTTATGGTTTGTCGCCGCCGTTCTCAGCAAGACGTCGACGGTCACGCTTCCTGTCGCGCTACTGCTCTTTCATTGGTGGAAGTCGGCCCGTATTCGAGTCTCCGACGTGGTACGGGTCGCGCCCTTCTTCGCCGCGTCGCTCGCCGCAGGATTGGTTACATCCTACGTTGAGAAACATCACGTCGGCGCTGCCGATGCTGAGTGGACGCTTTCCCTGATCGAGCGAATCCTCGTCGCCGGTCGGGCCGTGTGTTTCTACCTTGGCAAGTTGATCGCGCCGGTTGACCTTGCGTTTATTTACCACCGTTGGACCGTCAATGCGTCCGATGCGGTTCAGTGGCTTTTCCCTGCGCTGGTTGCCATTGCCCTCGGCACGGCGCTAATCCTCCACCGCCGAATTGGACGCGGCCCGGTTGTGGCTCTTCTTTATTTTGTGGTAACACTCGGCCCCATCCTCGGCTTCGTGAAGTTCTTCTTCATGGGTTATTCCTTCGTTGCGGATCACTTCCAATACCTTGCCAGCCTCGGACCTATTGCCATGATCGCGGCTGTCGCAAGCAAGCCGATGAAAAGGCCTGCCGTTCGCACTGCGGCGGTCGTGGTGTTGCTTCTCCTGGGATCACTTACGTTTCAACGCGCCCGCGTTTTCAAAAGCTCAGAGACGCTTTGGAATGATGTCCTCGGGAAGAGCCCATCCGCGGCGCGAATGGCCCATGAGAATCTCGCCCAGCATTTCACCAACGTCGGCCGCGCCCCCGATGCCATCCCACATTTCGACAAAGCCCTGGCCCTCAAGCCGGACGCAATCGATACGCGCATGAGCTACGCCGTCGCCCTGCACGCCGTCGGGAGAATCGACGACGCGATCGCCAGCCTGAAGCAGGTCCTCGCCCACGACCCCGTCAACTACATCGCCGCGGTCAACACCGGCCTATTCCTGACCGAGAAGGGCGACCTGAATGCCGCCTTGATGTATTACCAGCGCGGCATTGCCTCAAAGCCCGACTTTGCAACGGCCCACTTCAATCTCGCCCGCTTGTACGCCCGCCTCGGTCGCCGCGACGATGCGATCAAACACTACCGGGAGGCCGTGCGCCTCGACCCCGGGGATGCGGAAGCGGCCCGGGAGCTGGATCAGCTCGCCAATTCTTCAGCCCCCCGATAATCGTGGTTCCACTTCTCCGTTAACATCCCCGAACTCCCAGAGTCCGTGCGGCGTAATTCGCGTTAGACTGAACTACCGATGAGTCAACCCCTGCTCTCCTGCGACAATGTCCACAAGACGTACCAACTGGGACGTACGGATTTGCATGTCCTGCGCGGTGTCAGCCTGAACATTTCCCGTGGCGAGTTCGTAGGGATCATTGGTTCCAGCGGCAGCGGCAAGAGCACCCTTCTCCACGTCCTGTCGGGGCTGGATGTTCCGCAGCGCGGGCAGGTGGTCTACGACGGCAAGCCGCTCTTCGAGGCCGAAGGCGTGCGAAAGATCCCGGTCGGTCGCGACAGTCGACCAAGCGGCGGCGAGGCCAAGACCGTTCGCGGCTCGGCCGATGACCGACTCATGGAGGGCCGACGAAACGATTTACTGAATGCCGCATTTGGATTCGTGTTTCAGTTCTACCACCTGCTGCCGGAGTTTGATGTTCTGGAGAATGTCGTGCTGCCGCAGATGGTGGGTCGGTCCGTCGCCGGTTGGCTGGAGAATCGCACGGCCGGTTCGAACAGGGCTCTGGGACTGCTCGACCGCGTCGGCCTGAAAGATCGAATGCACCATCGGCCCAACGAGCTTTCGGGCGGAGAACGCCAGCGCGTGGCCATCGCCCGGGCCTTGGTGAATGAACCCGCGGTGCTCTTTGCCGACGAGCCGACCGGCAACCTTGACGGTCGCACCGGGCAGGATATCTTCGGCTTGCTGAAGGACTTGAACAAAGCCGGTCAAACGCTGGTTATGGTCACGCACGATGCCGAACTGGCCAAACAGGCCGACAGGGTCGTGCGGATCGTGGACGGTCGGTTACAATAGTTTTGTGCGATAAACACCACGTGTCCTCTCACGGGTTTACCGGTCAAACGGCTCTAAAAACGGGCCCGATTGTGCGGTGCGACCCGGAGGCAGGAGGTTGGAAATCATGGGTGACGAGTACAACCCGAATCCGAATCTGAAGATCTGGCTCAACGGCAAGATGGTCCCCACGGCCGAGGCCAAGGTCGGCGTATTCAGCCACGGACTGCTCTACGGTGACGGCGTCTTCGAAGGCATTCGGGTCTACAACAAGCGAATCTTCGAATGCAAGGCGCACATGGACCGCTTTGTCGCCAGCGCCAAGGCGATTCGCATGCAACTCCCGTGGACGGCCGAGCAGATCGTCGCCGCCATGAACGACACCATCAAAGCCAACGGCACCACCGACGGCTACATCCGGCTCGTCGCCGCACGCGGGGCCGGTTCACTCGGCATTCACCCATTCCGCACCGTCGCGCCCGATGTTTTCATCATCTGCGACAAGATCGCGATGTATGACGCCGAGATGTACGAAAAGGGCATGAAGATCATTACGGCCGCGACGATCCGCAATCACCCGGCCGCCCTCTCGCCACAGATCAAGAGCCTGAACTATCTCAACAACATCCTTGCCAAGATCGAAGCGATCGACGCCGGGTGCCTTGAGGCCGTCATGCTCAACCACGAGGGTTATGTCGCCGAATGCACCGGCGACAACCTTTTCATCGTGACGCGCGGTCGCTTGCAGACGCCGGCGTCCCATAGCGGCCTACTGGGCGGTGTGACACGGCGACTTGTGCTTCGCTTCGCAGAGAAGCGGCAATACCCCGTCGATGAAAAGACGCTCACACGGACGGATTTGTATTACGCCGACGAGATGTTTATCACCGGCACCGGTGCCGAAATCTGCCCGGTCAACGAGATCGACAAGCGTCCGGTTGGCGATGGCAAGCCCGGTCCCATCACCAAGCAGCTCATGGCGGACTTCAAGGCTCATACCCGCAGCAGCGAAGATCTGCTCTGATGCACATGGACATCGTACGTAAGTCTTTCCTTGCAGGCGCCTTGAGCGCCGTCATGGTCCTTTGCGCCGCCTGCGACAGTGCGTCGCGACTTCAGATGCAAACCGGCGGCAACGCGGCGCTCTTCGGGCAGTTTCGCGCCTACGACGGCCACACCGGTAAACCGATCTCGTTCAAGTCAGTCGTGATGCAGGCGCAGGAGGCCGACGTCATCCTCTTTGGCGAGCAGCACTCCGATGTGATCTGCAACGCGCTGGAGGCTCAGCTTCTTGCGGCCATTCACGATCGCGGCCGGCCGGTCAGTCTCGCCATGGAGTTCTTCGAAAACGACACGCAAGGCCCGCTGGATGCCTACCTCGCCGGCCGGGTCGACGAGGCGGACTACCGCAAACTCGCGCGACAGCGAAAACCGTATCTCCTCGCCCATCGCCCGTTGATCGAATACTGCCGGGCCATGTGCATTCCGGTCATCGCCGCCAACGCACCGACCCGACTCACGCGGGCGCTGCGCCTCTCGGGAAAATCGTTTGACGAATTCTGCGCGACGACACAGCCTGCGGACCGCGCGATGCTGCCGGCGCGGAGCGAAATGCTGGAAGGCGAGTATTTCGAGCGATTCAAGGAGGCCATGTCCGGCCACGAGATGCCGACGAGCCAACCGACCAGCCAGCCAACCACTGCACCAGCGGCGGACGGCGCGACAACGGCTCCGGCGGACGCGCCAACGACTACCGCGCCGGCGTCCAAAGAACTGAGCAAGGAAGAGAAACTCCGTCGTTCGTACCGCGCCCAGTCGATGTGGGACGATTCCATGAGCGAAGCCCTGGCCATTCACCGAGCGCGACACCCCGACCGCCGCGTCATGCTGGTCGTCGGGTGCTTCCACGTGGAAAAGAACGGCGGCACACAAGTTAAGTTCAGGCAGCGACGACCCAATGATCGCGTGCTAACCGTTGTGTACCGAGGCCTCCCCACGCCCCCGCTTCGATTCGACGACGAAGACCGCAACGCCGGAGACATCATCCTCTACGGCATCTCACCGCCCGAGGACGATCCCAAAGCGTCGATGCCCACCAGTCAGCCGACCAGTGCGCCCACAAGCCAGCCCACGACCGCGCCGGTCGAAAAAGCCAGTTCGTGAGCCTTGCCTCAGACACCGAGTCTTTGTCCGCCGCGCCGCATCATCGCTTCGTGCGTCCGCCCATTCCGCGTTTCGCATTGGTCTGTGTGAACAGCCAATCCATGGCCTCCGGCAGCGCACCGCTCACGAGGATTGTGTGGCCATAATCAGCCAGCTCACGGTATTCCACCGTAAGCCCTTTGTCTTTCGCGGCGGATGCCTCTTCGCGAACTCGCGCGGTCCTTACAATTTGATCGACTTCCGCGCCATATACCCGCATTGGAGGCAGCTCTTTTGCAGTGGCCAGTTCGCCTGCCCCCGCCATACAAACCGCTGCCGTCACCAGGGCTCGCCGCTCCACACAAATCCGGCCCGTCGTCACTGCCCCGAGCGAATGCCCGACAACATAAACGCGCGCCGGGTCAATCGGATAATCGTAGCCAATCAGCGTGAGAATTTTGTCGAAGAGCATCGGGTTGCCCAGAAGCGGATAGGTCAGTGGGCTGACCAGGACAAAGCCATGTTGATCGGCAAGCGATTTGATCTTTCCCGCGCCGTAGCCGTCGGGAAACATGTTTTCATCGCCGCCTGCCCCATGGAACGCCACGACAATTGGCACCGGCTGATCCAGATTCAGCGCCGCCGGTACATACACCCGCGCGGGGATCTCCGTCGAATCGGTTTTGAAGATTCGCCAATAGTCGCCGCGACGTTTTGAATACGGGTCAGTGCCCTGCTCGAGTGCGGCGATCTCGGTATCCAACTGAGCGGCCAGAGCGGCCGGATCGGTCAGGTACTCGACGAGCCGATCCTCGGACGGCGTGTCGACGAGCAACTCGTTTCGCGCCCTGCACACGGCCACGGCCTGGAGAATCGCCGGAGCCTCGCTCGTGATGGCGTCGAGCCGCGCGGAATTCTCATCGCGAACCGCGTTTAGGTCGCGCAAAACCGCAGACCAGCGCCCGGCATGAAACGTCATGCCATCGGCCGACGCGATGTCGATGTAATAAGCGCCGGCCGATACCTTGGCAGGGTCGAGCGCGATCGGCACATTCACATCCACCCGCGTCGACGAACCGATGGGTGCATCAAATGGCGCCTCCACGATCACTGAACCTCCGACGCTTGGTATGAGCCGTAGCTTCAACGGCACGGAACCCGACGCCGCGAACGAAAGCTCATAACACGATGTGACTCGTGCCGAAACTGCATTGGTCGAACCGATGACCAATACTCGTGGCGAGATTCGGGCCTTCAGTGAAGCGGCCACCTTGGCCGAATCCGAAAAGGCTTTTCCCGCGAGCGGGTCCTGCAGGATTCCATCCAACCCTCGCATGACCGCTGAGAAATTGAATGTAAAAAACGCCTGAGTTGCTCGGTCAAATCGAAGGTTTACCTCTTCGAGCGTCTCCGGGGTCGGCGGTGTCGCCTCGTAGGCCCGTTCAAATCGCATGAGTGTGTCGCCGAGGTCCGCGCGAGTCACCGGCGCAGGCGGGGACCACCCGCATCCAGGAAGTGCGTTGCCAAGGAGCAGCAGAATCAAGGAGGTTGTCATGGGAATCCCTGATGGGCGGTTGAAGAAAGCACACTTTCTAAGGTGGATTCGTCGCATAATGGTGAACGCGATTTTTTCTTGCCAAATACCTACACCCATCCTAACATGATCTGAGATTCGTGCAAAACGTTCAATAGGGCTGCAATGACATTAGATACATCCCCTAGTGGTTCTTCCGATACTGAAAGCGTGCAGAGCGCGCTCTCCCAACAAATCGTGCTTAGCCCCAAGCAGGTCGCTCGCGCCATAGGCGTCAGCGAAGCGTCACTAAAACGCTGGTGCGACAAGGGCAAGCTGAGCTCGACGAAAACCGCGGGCGGACATCGCCGACTCCACGTCAGCAGTGTCCTTCGCTTTCTGAAAGACACCGGTCGCGAGTTGGTGCGGCCGGAAATACTTGGTCTGCCCCCCGGCACCCGAAAGACGGTTTGGACTCAGGAGCGAGGCGCTCAGCACCTGTTCGACGCACTCACAACCGGGGACGAAGACATGGTCCTGCAGGTCGTCTTCGACCTGTACCTCGCCGGGTTCTCGGCCTGCGAGATATGTGACAAAATAATGGCACGAACATTTCACGAGATCGGCCGCGCGTGGGAACATGGTGCAGTGCAAGTCTATCAGGAGCGGCGCGCTGGCGACCTCTGCGCCCGTGCACTTCAACGACTCGAACAGTTCACGCCGCGACCTACCGCAGATGCGCCGCGAGCCTTTGGCGCCAC
Source organism: uncultured Planctomycetaceae bacterium (assembly GCA_964605185.1). Lineage (GTDB taxonomy): Bacteria > Planctomycetota > Phycisphaerae > UBA1845 > UTPLA1 > JACRIM01. The sequence continues at coordinate 51,977 of CAZSBF010000007.1, read as the reverse complement.
GCTGGCATCCGATCCGTACACCCTTCCAACGACCATGGCGTCCATCGTTCTGCGTGAAATCGGCTGGCGCGCCACATCGTTCGGCGTGGGGTTGCCGACGGAAACGCTTTGCGAGGCCCTGTCAAAGGAATCGGCGCAGCTCTTCTGGGTCAGCGTTTCGGCCTTTGATTCCGACCCTGCGGAGTTTCTTGCGGACTTTACTCGGCTCTACGAGGCCGCGTCGGCGAGGGACATTCCGGTCGTCGTCGGCGGCCGGGCCTTGACGCCGGAACTTCGAAAGCAGATGCGCTTTGCCGCCTTCGGCGACACCATGGCCCATCTCGTTGACTTCGGTTCGACGATCTATCGAGCAACACGGCGCGAGGGTGTCCGCGCGTGAGGGGACAAAGCGACCCAAGTTCCACATCCACAGGGCTCATGTGGTTTCGCCGCGATCTGCGTCTCGATGACAACGCAGCTCTTTCGCACGCCCTGCGCGAATGCGGCCGGGTCTATTGCGTTTTTGTCTTCGACCGTGAGATCCTCGATCTGATCGACGATAAGGCGGATCGCCGCGTTGAGTTCATTCTTCAGTGCCTAATGGAAATCGACAGGCTGCTGCGCCAGCGAGGCAGCCGGTTGATCGTGCTGCACGGCAAGGCAACCGAGGAGATTCCGCGTCTGGCGGCGAACCTAGGCATCACAACGGTGTATGCGAACCACGACTATGAACCGCGACGGATCACTCGCGACCACGCCGTGCATGCGGCGCTCGCCTCGCAAGGCAGCGCCCTTAAGACGTTCAAAGACCACGTCGTCTTCGAGAAAAGTGAGGTCCTGAACAAATCGGGTCTGCCGTTTCGCGTCTATACGCAATACAAGAATGCGTGGCGGGCGGCGCTGAGCGACGATGCGATTCGCGCCTTCGGTTGCGAGGGACAGCCGGGCCAATTCGCCGCCCCGCCCGGTGACCTGGGCATGAAAGACGTTTCCCTCGATGCCATTGGATTCAAGAAGACGAACCTGTCGGTGGCCGGCGGAAGTGTGGCGGCCCGCGCGATGTTCCACGAATTCTTGCGGCGCATCGGCGACTACGGCGAAACGCGCGACCTCCCCGGCATCAACGGCACGTCGCGGCTCTCGGTCCACCTGCGCTTCGGCACCATCAGCATTCGCGAACTCGTGCGCGAAGCCGGCGACGTCGGCGGACCCGGCGCGGAGAAGTGGATTGATGAGCTTATCTGGCGCGAGTTCTACAACATGATCCTGCACCACTTTCCGCATACGCAGACGCGGGCGTTTCAACCGGCGTATGACGGGTTGGCGTGGCGGCATGACGAAGCGCAATTCGCCGCATGGGGCGAAGGACGCACCGGTTACCCGATCGTCGATGCCGGAATGCGCGAACTGAACACCACCGGCTACATGCACAATCGACTGCGCATGATCACCGCAAACTTCCTAACCAAGGACTTGCGGATCGACTGGCGCTGGGGAGAACGGTATTTCGCTAAAAAACTCCTTGATTACGACCTCTCGCAGAATCTCGGCGGCTGGCAGTGGTCGGCCAGCATCGGGACCGACGCGCAGCCCTACTTTCGCATTATGAACCCCGTCCTGCAGTCGCGAAAATTCGACGCGGAGGGGAAGTACATTCGGCGATTCGTGCCAGAATTGGCGGGGTTCTCGTCCGAGGCGATCCACTCCCCGTGGAAGACGGATGCGGCCGAACAAAAGCAGGCTGGCTGCATCATCGGCCGCGATTATCCTTCGACCATGGTGGACCACCACGAAGCGCGGGAAGCGGCACTGGCGATGTTCAAGGCGGTGAAGGAAAGTGCGGCCGCCCTTAGGACTTTGTGAGTCGCCTATTCATCAGTTGATCGATATCGTATTGGGTCTATGCAAGCGACCTCGGGTCCATCTAGTCCTCAAAACACCGGCAGCCGAGGATTACCATCGCAAGCCGCAGGCCCTTCACCAACACCGCAGAATACGTACTGCGTGCGCTGCGGACATAACATTGGCGGCATGCTCCCCGGTTCGGCATGCGGCAAATGCAGACTGCCAATCGCGTGCACACTCGAAGGGCCGCGCCTGATTTATGCCGACGTGGGGTGGCTCAAGCGTCTGCACAAAGGCGCGACATGGGGGATTATTGCGGTCACTATCAAGCTGGGAACGTTTCCTTTGTCAGCGATATTCATTCTCTTGGCCCCACCAGTTGTTGCAGCGGGCTTCTATGTGTGTGGAGCGCTCGTGGCGCTCGGATTTGCACTAACTGCGATATATAACGCCACCGTTCAGGAACCAAGGGTCCGAGAGACCGAATCACAGTTCAGCCCGAGACGAATCGCGCGCGTGGGTGTTGCGACACTGGTCTTGCTGGAGTTGGCTTCGTTAAGTCGGGATTTCACCGAATCCCGACTTGTTGAAATCGTTGCAGCATTCGCGGAGTTGTTGGCAGTCATTGCCGTTGCGATTGGAGGACTTGCACTGCTTCACCATGGCTTATCGATTGCAAGACGCGCTACTGTCGCCAAACTCGCAAACTCAGTTCACGCGCTTTTTTGGGGATACTGCGGTCTTTATGCACTAAGCACGATTGCCATTGCCTATGCTGCAATTGCCGGGCGCAAACGGAGCGACCGCTCAGGATCGGAGTATGGTGTGGAATCGGTGCTAAATGCCCTGGTTTTGGCTGCAAGCATAGCATTGTTTATTGCCTCGATCGTTGTGATTGTCCAGTTTCGCAAATCGCTCCGGAAGACGATCGTTGCGGCGCGAGGGCTGGCCTTCTCACACGTTCCCTCGCATTCGCACTAACGCGGCGGGAGTAATCTTCGCATGTTACTTGTACATCGTTCACCCAATGGCCGTGGCGTCCTTTTGTCCAACATACCTGTTAGACCCGTCGCACTGTGCACAATCTTGGGCATTTCGATATGCTCCGTTTGCACGGGTGGCCAACCGACGACGCGTCCAACGAAGACACCCGGCACGACTTCGAGAAAACCCGGCATGTTGATGTCCTTCAATGAAGTGCTCGCGTTGAAAGCGGGACCTCCGACGGCGCGGATCGCGTATGGCAATGGGCCGCAGCAATTCGGCGAGCTGCGCATTCCGGACGGCAAAGGGCCGCACCCGGTCGTCATCTTGATCCACGGTGGCTGCTGGCTGGCCGACGTTGCCGACCTGACGTACTTCTCGCCGATGGCCGAGGCACTCACGAAGCGCGGCGTGGCCACGTGGAACATTGAATACCGCCGCATTGGTAACGATGGCGGCGGATGGCCGGGGACGTTTCTCGATGTGGGGCATGCGACGGATCATCTGCGGGCGATTGCAAAGCAACACGCGCTCGACCTGGATCGCGTGGTCGTGGCCGGGCACTCGGCGGGCGGACATTTGGCGCTTTGGGTCGCAGCTCGGAAGAAGCTGGCCGCAGACAGTGTGGTGTTCATCGCGGACCCGCTTCGCGTCACGGGCATCGTGAACCTCTCTGGACCGGGCGACCTGGCGACCTTCGGCGATGACCCGAAACATGCCTGCGGCGGAGACACGATTCGCCGACTGCTCGGCGGCGGGCCGAAGGATGTGCCCGATCGGTATCGCGATGCATCACCAACCATGTTGCTTCCGCTGGGAGTTCCGCAAGTAAACATCAGCGGCCTGCGCGATCAGGCGGTTCCGTTTGCGCATGGGAAGGCACACGTCGAGGCGGCGCGCAAGGCCGGGGATGATGCGCGATTCGTGCAGTTGCCGGAGGCCGGGCACTTTGAAGTAATAGCCCCTACGAGCGATGCATGGCGGGTTGTCGAACAGGAGCTTGTTCGAGTGGCTATAGGGACAAAGCCCGAAAAACCGTAACGGTATCCTCAGAGCACCTAATACCGCCGGGGCGATCGTGATATAATCTTGAGATGCCGACAGTCGCACGTATCGGCCCTTATCGGTTCTTCTTCTACGGCAACGAAAGCAATGAACCGGTGCATATTCACGTGCAGCGCGACAGTGCTTTGGCGAAATACTGGCTTTCCCCTGTCACCCTTGCGGCGTCAAAGGGATTTGCGGCTCACGAGCTAAGCAAGATCGAGACCTTAGTGCGCGACAACGAAGTGACTTTTCGAAAGGCTTGGGATGAGTTCTTCAATCGTTGAATCAAACCCGACGGCCCTGGACGTCCAAACGACCAACGAGGAACTCATCGTTCAGCTCGTCGATGGGCGGCGAATTTGCGCTCCGCTCGCATGGTTTCCCAAGCTCGTTCACGCGAGTCCAGCGCAAAGGGCGCAGTGGGAATTGCTCGGCGGAGGAGAGGGAATTCACTGGCCGCTGATCGATGAAGATTTGAGTGTCGAAGGACTATTGGCCGGGCGGAGGTCGCGGTCGTCGCCACCAGAGAATCCCGGGGCGGCCTGAAAACGTGCCGGCGTTTCGACATTCTTGAATCCATCATGGGCTGCCAATGCAATATGATGGAGCCACATGGGCACGCGACATCAGCCGATTCTTGCGCGGGTAGAGGTCGATCTCCGCGACGGCGATTATGCCAGAGCGCGAGACCGACTTTCATCGCACCTCTGTAAAAAGGGCTACGACTGCGATTTAATCGCGCGACTCGGGGGAATTTGTTTCGACATGCACGACCTGTTTCTCGCGGGACGCTATTGGTTAGTTTCGCGCGAGGATTGCCCGCCGGTAGACCTGGCAATAAAGGCGTTTCTCGAACGAATGGGACCACATCCCCATGACCGAGCTTCGCATCTTGCATCGTTTTGCCGCGTGTCGGATTTCTCACGATACCCTGGATTTGTTCAGGACAGACTTCAACGGCTTGGGCTTGAAACAGCCATACTTATCGAGCGCAACCCTGTAAAGGCAAAGCGTGACCACGTGCGATTTCGCGATAGGCTTGGGCTGTGGACGGTCACGGCGATCTTGCTGTTCTTACTGGCATGCATGGTTATTGGTTTAGGTACAGTCGCATCGTGGGTCGCAGGTTGAATAAACAAGTCTGATGTTGACCATACGTTCAACTCTAAAACGGGAAGAGTGAGGACATCGTTATCGCCCGCCCCGCCACTGCCAGCCGGCGCGTTGCGGGGTTTCGCTTTGCCGATCGGGCGAACGTCCTTCCACGTTGTTCGCCGCAATCCACAAGAATCCGGCAAACGTGCCGGCCACGATCGCCAGGGCCAATCCACCGTAAAGACTGTTTAGCAGCTTCGCCCGCCTCGTTCCCATCCCTGCTGAAGCGTGGAACATCGCTCGAACGACACCACATACCCACGTCCAGTGCAAGGCGATATGCAGTAGAAGCAACGCACCCAGCCCAACGATCAAATAGAAATGCACATCGCCCCATTCATGTCGATTCCATTCCCAGAGTTGAAGGCCCGCGCCACCGCGACTGCCCGGCGGCAGAATGAAGCGCAGAATCAGTCCTGTTGCCGCGACCGCCAACATATCCAGCAAGGTCACCGCATCGACGGCCATGTTCAACGTGCTTCGTCGCATGGTTGATTCCTCCCGACCGTTCAGGGGCAGTGGGCGATCAAAACGGGGCACGGCTTCTCAGGCACGACCACGCCGCGGTCAATTCGACCCCGGCTCGATTAAGTCTCAACGCCGTGTAACCGCAGCGCTGCAAGGATGATGTCCACCGTCTGTCTGACCGTAAATCGTTCTACGTTGATGATCAAATCGTACCGGTTCGGCTCGGTGGCCTCGACGCCGAAGTGGTGTTGAACGAACTTATCGCGCTCGCGCTCGGTCGTCTCAATCTCCTGCTCCGCGGTCGTCACAGAAACTCCGGCCCGCTCCGCGTATTGCCGGACACAGTAGTCATGAGACGCCATTAACCGGACGCGCACCCCAACCTGCTTCGGGAGAATCAAATCCGCGGCGCGACCGACAAAGATGGCATGCCCCTTGCGAGCGATCGAGAGCACCGCTTCGCGAAGCCGATGGAAGTAATCGTTTCGCGAGGCAGGACCGTCCACACCGATCCCCCGCAAGCACTCCTCCAGCCAGGACAAATCGCGCTCCTCCATGGCGGCGTACAGTCGCTGTCGCACAGCGTTGTCGCCGCTCATGGCCTGCAACAGTTCCCGGTCGAAGACAGGCCAGCCGAGCCGGACGCGCAAGGCGTCGGCGAATTCGTCAACCGCCAACCCGGCGCTTCGGGAAATCGCGACGAATTCCTCGACCGGTCGGGCAACGCGGGCCTCGGCCTCGATTTTCTGCTGTCTGGCGAACTCCCAGTTTCGGATTTGACGCTCAATCATGGCGTCGATTTCACGTGAGTGGGCATGTAGTGCGTGGGCCATTGTGCACCTCCATGAAAAACTGTAGCAATTCGTGTGCCGCTCGCCGAAGTCTGACGATATCTTCATACGAGACAGGCACTTGGAGGCACTAAGAAAAATGCTGATTCGCGACTCTCGGTGTCTCTTTTTCGCCGGCGGCCTTATTGGACGCACCCATGAAACCGGCATTTGCGATTCGTTCTAAACTACACGCGTGAACCACCCCCCGAAGACATTTCACAGGCGCGCCCTTCGTTTCGCCACATCGGCGTGGACACTTTGTGCCGCGGCTTTGACACTCGTCGTGCTCGCCGCTGTGGGGCAATTCGCCTATTCCTATTCTGATGAAGTCAGCGGGCCGCGCGTGGTGTGTTTGCTCTACCACCGGTTCGTGACGCAGGCCGAGTTCGACGCCCTGAAAGGCGATGATCGGTTCTACGCCGTCTCCGATACGCGATTCGAGGAGCACCTTCGTTGGCTGCGTGAAGGCGGATACCGGGCCCTCTCCACCGATGAATGCCTTGCCTATCTGCGCGGCGAGTTCACGCCGCCCGAGAAGAGCGTGCTGCTGACCATTGACGATGGCTATGTCAGCACCCTGACACGCGCTCAACCGCTGCTCAAGAAGTATGGGATGCGGGCCACGCTGTTTGTCACCGCGGATGAGAATGCCCACATCTTTGCCGAAGGCCGACCCCGACAACGACGGCTCACAAACGAAGAACTTCAGGCGCTCGACCCCTCCGTGATCGACGTGCAGGCGCACGGCTTTTCTCATCGGCCGCTGCGCGACATGTCGAATGATGATCTTGCCGTGGAGCTGACGGCGTCGCGAATGGTACTGGCGAAGATCACCGGCCGGACGGTGCGTTGCATGGCGGTCCCGGGGAATCACTACGACGCACGCGTGCTGCATGATGCGAAACAGGCGGGATACGAGGCGGTCTTTACCTCAGACGCCGGCTCGCTGGACGTGGGCGATGATCCGTTCGGATTGCCGCGCGTGAATGTGGCCGGCTATTTCGATGCGGCGGGCGTCGCGTCGATCATCGATCCGATCGGCATGGCCCGACGGCGATTCATACGCACCGTGACGGAGGGTCCGAAGGCCCTGCTCGGCGCGGCGATTGGCGAACCCGTGGCGCGGGCGGTAAGTACCTTGCTCGTTACACATCCGCCGTCCGTACGGCATTTGTATGGAGCGGCGGGAGTGTTAGCGCTGGCGTGGGCGGTGCCGATGATGGCACGCAAGCAACGTGCACAACGAGCCGCGCAGCGCAAGCAAGCGGTCGCGTGCGATATCGAGGACCAATCGAACGAGGTCGAAACCGTTCCCGGCCATTCGTAGATCAGCGCGTTCGCCCAGCCCGGCCCCGTGCTAGCGCGTGGGGCTCATTGGAGTGTCTGCCGCCTCTACCTACCCCGATAGTCCCGCCTATCAATCCTGTTGTTCAAGCACATACTGAATCGCGCGTTCGAGCCCGATACGATTGTTCAGGTACCGCGTACTACCATGGCGCGTCCAGATGCGCTCGGAATCCAGATACATGTCAGCGCCACGAAGTCTCCTCGTGCTCCATACCTTGAATTCGTTCAACACACGTTCGGGGGGCACATCTGGTGCGGTGACCACGACGTGGACATGATTGGTTCGCACGTTGACAGCGTGGAGTCCCCATCGACGAATCCGGCAGTGATCTTCGATGGTTTTGTGAACAATGGCTCGCGACTTCGAGTCAAGGATGATCGAACTTCCTTTGAGCTTGGTAGCTTCCCAATCGCGCCGGGGAGCATTCGGATTCAGGAGTGGAGACTCAGGCAGGTTGTGTTCCTTATCAACTGAGCCTCGATCATCACCATGCAACCACGTACCGTAGCAAGTCCCTGTAATAAAATAGGCGACGGGATCGGCCATTACATTATCGTATCGAGGGTATCCACAGAATCCAGAGCTCACACCCATTCGAGAGAGGCCCCGTGCTGGCGCGTGGGGCTCGTTGCGCTCAACGAGCCGCGCAGCGCAAGCAAGCGGTCGCGTGCGATATCGAGGACCAATCGAACGAGGTCGAAACCGTTCCCGGCCATTCGTAGATCAATGCGTTCGCCCAGCCCGGCCCCGTGCTGGCGCGTGGGGCTCGTTGGGCCTTTCGCCGTGAGACTGTGTCGCCTTCATCAGCACTGCATACAGCACAAACGACACGCCAAAGCTGATGAACCACGCGTAGTGATACATGTCCAGCCAGAATTTTGAGACATTCACCGGTGAAACGGTTCCGATGAAACCGGGAATACACGGCGCGATGCCGGCGACGAGGGCGATCATCGCGATCGGGTTCCAGCCCGCGAAGTAGCGATAGGGTCCGTCGGCTTTGTAAAGGCCCGCGAGGTCGAGTTTCGTTCGGCGTATCAGGAAATAATCCGCGATCAACACGCCGCCGACCGCGCCGAGCAAAGCGGAGTACGCAATCAACCACGTGAAAATGTACCCCGATGGATCGGCGACAAGTTTCCACGGCTGCATGAGGATGCCGATGATGCCGGTGATGAGGCCACCGGTGCGGAAGCTGATACGCTTGGGGGCGAGGTGGGCGAAGTCGTTAGCGGGGCTGACTACGTTCGCGGCGATGTTGGTCGCCAGTGTGGCGAGGCAGAGCGAGAAGAGCGCGACGGCGAGGACGATCGGGTTTCGGAATTTACCGACGAGGATCACGGGATCCCAGATAGGCGAACCGTAAATAACGGTGGTAGCAGATGTGACCGCGACGCCGATGAAGGAGTAAAGCGCCATGGTCGTCGGCAGGCCGAGCGCCTGACCCCACATTTGATCGCGCTGCGAATAGGCATATCGCGAGAAGTCAGGAATGTTCAATGACAGCGTGGCCCAGAAGCCGACGTTCGCCGTCAACGCGGGGAAGAAGAACGCCCAGAACATGCCCGCCTTTGGCTGGCCCGGTTCAAACTGCGACGGCTGCGTGAGCATCGGGCCGAAGCCGCCGGCCTGTTTGTATGCCCAGCCTAGGAGCAGCAGTCCCATTGCGATGAGCAAGGGGGCCTTGATGTTCAGCAGCAGCCGGATCGACTCAATGCCGCGGTAAATGACGAAGATGTTGATGGCCCAGAAAAAGAGAAAGCACACGAGCTGCATCGGGTTGATGCCGATGAAGGCTATTTTCGTCGCCTGCTCCCACGATGGATTCCAGATCGTAAGGATGTGATAAATGGCCATGCCGCCGATCCACGTCTGAATGCCGAACCATCCGCAGGCCACGAGAGCGCGAAGCAGCGCGGGCACATTGGCGCCGATCAATCCAAACGACGGGCGGCAATAGACCGGAAACGGAATTCCATACTTTGTGCCGGCATGGGCGTTCAAGATCATCGGAATGAGTACGACCACGTTACCCAGGAAGATAGTGAGAACAGCCTGCCACCAGTTCATGCCTTCGGCGATGAGCGAGCTGGCAAGCTGATACGTCGGAACGCAGGCCGACATGCTGATCCAGAGGGCGGCGATGTCTTTCATGCCCCACTTGCGCTGGGCGCGCGAGGTGGGAGCCATGTCGGCGCTGTAATGGGGAGATCGAGAGAAATCCTCATTGCCTGCGTAGTCAAGCGTTGAATGGATCGACGAGTCTTGATTCATGCGAGGCGCCTTTCAACGGTGGGGAGATATATCACGAATCTGTTGCGAACGCACGACATTTGTGGGGCGTATTGGCGCATGAAGGGCAGACAGGTTTTCGGTTTGGCAGGCAGGGACGCCTGCCCCACTGTGCCACGACGCCCGCCGCACTGTGTCGTTATGATTCGCCGCGATGAACCTCCGACTCGCCGAAATCCCGGGGCAGCGATTCGACTGCCGCGGCTGCACGAACTGCTGCCGCGATCTGGTCGTGCATCTGACGCGCCGGGACATCGACGCCATCGATCGACAGAACTGGACCGGGCGAATCGAAGGACCTGCTTACGTCCGGCTGGGTCGCGAGACAGTTCTCAACCATCGGCCCGATGGCGGATGTGTGTTTCTGTCGGCCGACGGCAAGTGCCGTATCCACTCGGATTACGGAGCGGAGGCCAAGCCGCTGGCGTGCCGACTCTATCCGTTCACGCTGGAACCCGAATCAGGTGCGCTCCAAGTCGGCATTCGCTTCGACTGCCCGACGGTGGCGCGAAATGACGGGGCCCTTCTTTCATCGCATCGACCCTCGCTCACAACTCTTGCACGCGAAATGACCGAGGCAATGCCGGACCACTTCGCCGCCGCAACGACACCGACGCTGCTTACGCCGGGGCGACCGCTTTCCGAGCGCGAGCTGGACGACGTCGTCAAACGACTGGACCGACTGCTGGCGGCGGAGCATATACCGCTGTCCGCCCGATTGCGGCAACTATGCACGCTCACTGACACGCTGGGCCAGGCACGACTCGGAGCGATCCGCGACGAGCGCCTCGCGGAATTGCTCGATCTCCTGACGGCCGATGCGGAGGCCGAAGAAACCGACCTCGATCCGGCGGACGGAAGGCAGCGCAAGTTACTCCGACAACACGCCTTCGCCCACATGGAGCACATTACGCTGGCGCAGGCGCGGGCATCCTTCATCGCGTCGCTGTCATACCGCTGGGGACAATTCCAACGATCGCGGCAGATTGCTAACGCCGCCGATGGTGTGGCCGCGCGAGCCGAAACAATTGCGTCTGGTACAGATACGGAGTCATCCCGCCTTGTTACGCGCTACTTGCGCGCACGCGTGCTTACCCATTCGGCCTTTGGCTCGGCCTATTATGGATGGAGCGTGCTCGATGGCATGCGTTCGCTGATTCTCGCGGTGGCGACGATCGGCTGGATTGCCCGCTATCGAGCCGCCGGCGCGCGCCGCGATTCGTTTGACGACACGGATATCATTCACGCCGTCGGAGTGGTGGACCGCGCTGCGGGTCGCGCCGCCGAGCTGGGGGCCAAGTCCGCGCAGTTACGCGTGTGCTATCTCCAACGCGAACGCGGCCTCTTGCGGTTGCTCGCGGCCTATCCGATCATGGCGGACCAGCGCCCATGACGTCACACACCGCCCCGCCAGCCCAACCGCTCTTTGCCAATCGCAATTTCTTGTTGTTGCTCGTCGCCTATGGCATTTCGGCGTTCGGCGATCACCTTTCCGAATTCGCCCTGCTCAAGATGCAGAATGCGCTGGACCCATCCGTCACCGACGTGACGCGGCGGCAGGCCATCATGCTCTTCGTCTTTATGCTGCCGTTCTTCTTGTTCGGCCCCATCTGCGGCTGGATTGCCGATCGGCTGCCGAGACGAGCGATCATGATCGCCGCGGACTTGATTCGCGCCGTGGTCATGTTCGAAATGCTGGCAATCCTTTCGGGGATTCACCGATGGATAACGCCTAACGACGTCGCCGGGCCAATCTCCATCTGGGTGGCCGCGATTCCGCTCGTCATCTGCGGGCTTTTTGCGGCGATGTTTTCGCCCGCGAGACTTTCCCTTCTGCCAAGCGTGATCGAGCCCGACCAACTCATCCGGGCCAACGCCTCCACGGCCGGGCTTGGGATGATCGCCAGCATCGCGTCGGCGGTCGCCGGCGGTTGGATGGTGACCAATATCGGCGTTCGGGCGAATTTTCAGATCGACGCGTTGACGTTCGTCCTCAGCGCAGCCTGTCTGTTCTTCGTCGTTCCGCCGCGACAAGCACCACGGTCCACCGAAGGCGGCGCGGCCCAACTCGGGGCGGCCTTTCAGTATGTGCGCCACCACCGCCGCGTGCTCGAAGTCATCCTCATCTCCATGCTGCTCTGGACCGCGGCGTCCGTGGTGCGAAGCATCATCCCCGCGCTGGTGAAAGACGTCTTCGGCGGCAGTTACAACGACATCGGCATCTACCAGGGAATCCTCGGGCTCGGCCTGCTTCTCGGCTCACTCGCGCTCACACTCATGGGGCCGGCACTGAAGAGTGAAGTCGCGATTTCCTGGTCGCTCATGCTCGCGGGATTGTCGGGACTGTTGCTCACGGTCGCCGTCGCGGCGAAATGGAATCAGTGGATCGCCGCGGCGGGAATTGGGCTGATCGGGTTCTTCGGCGCGGGGATTCAAGTAAGCGTCAATGCGTTCTTGCAGCGCATCGTGCCGGATTACATTCGCGGCCGCGTCTTTGGCGTCAACGACCTCGCCAGCATTGCCGGTCTGCTCGCGGCGACCGGCCTGCTCGGGATTCCCGCATGGCCGAATATCGACCGGCATATCACCTGGATCATGGGGCTGACTGCGATCCTTCTCTTTGTTGGCGGGATCTGGGTCACGCGGATTCGACTTCACCGCGGTCGTTTCGGGGCGTCACTCACCTTCTGGCGAAACGCCAACGAGTTCTATTGTCGCCTTGTCGCCCGACTCCGACGCGAAGGGGGTTGTACGATTCCCGCCGTCGGGCCGGCCATCGTTGCCGCGAATCACAACTCGGTGCTCGATCCATTCATTCTCTCGGCGTGTTCACCGATTCGCAGCGTCGGCTTCATGATCGCCAAGGAATATGCAAAGCTGCCCCTCGTGCGATGGGCGGTCGAGGCGACTGAGTGCGTTCAGGTCAATCGCAGCGGAAATGACACGGCCAGCATTAAGGCGGTGCTTCGCCACCTGGAGGCTGGCAAGGCCATTGGTATTTTCCCGACCGGCAAAATTACGCCGCGCGATGAAACGCCAGAGGCGCGAGAGGGAATCGCGATGTTGGCGCTGCGGAGCGGCGCGAAGGTGATCCCGGCGTACATCGATGGACTTCGGCCGCCACTCCAGTGGGGGCGCTCCCGGACGCGCGATCTGATCTCCATGGCCATTCCTTTTTTTCTGTGGCACCACGCCGTCGTTCGCTTCGGCCCGCCGATCGACCTCTCCCCGTGGGCCGGGCGCGAAAAAGATCGCGACGCATACCGCGAAGTAGCGGACCTGATCATGAAGCGGATTAATGAATTGCGGCGTCAGCCAACGTAATCGCACGTTTCGGGCTTGGCCCCTTGCTTGCGCGCGGGGCTCGTTGCGGTGTACCCCTGGATACGATCTAGCGCACGCCGCCGGTGCCGAGGTCGTCTTCCGAGAGGACGGCGAATTTGCGCGAACGCAGCACGCCGATGGCCGTCTCCATGTCGGCGGTGTGGATGGCGATCGCAGCCCGACCCGTCGGACGGGCCAGAAGCGGATAGGCATAGTCGATGTTCACTTCGCCGGCGAGCAGGGCGCTGCAGATCGACATCAGTCCATGGCCATGCGGCACTTCGACAACGACGAGTTCTGACGTGGTGAGCGGGAACCGTTCGGCCTTGAGTATCTCGATGGCCCGTTCGTTCTGATCGCAGATCAGGCGGATGATCGCACAATCGATGGCGTGCACGACGGACATCGCCACGACCTTCACCTCTGTTCCCTCGAAACAGCGGAAAAGGCGCAGGAGGGCGCCGACGCGATCCTCCAAAAAGATCGAAATCTGCCGCACGACGGGCGGATGAAACGTTTCGGATGTCTCGAAAGCGTTGCTTGGCATGGTAATGACTCTTATCGGTTGAAGGGCACGCCCAGAATACAGCCGCCGAGGCGCTTTTGGAAACATTTTCGGGCACAACCTATCATGCCTCTCCCCAGCCCCGGAGACCCGAATGACCGACCATTCCGCAGCCCCCTATTCAGCCTGGCCCGACGCATCGGGCCGTTTTGGGCCCTTTGGCGGCCAGTTCGTTCCGGAAACCCTTATGGCCGCGGTTCGCCAGCTTGAGGCGGCCTACGCCGCAGCGAAAGTCGATGAGACTTATTGGGGGGAATTGGAGCGGTACCTCACCGACTACGTGGGCCGGGCGAGCCCGCTCTATTTTGCGCGACGGTTCACCGAGCGTCTGGGTGGGGCACAGATCTATTTCAAACGCGAAGACCTGAACCACACCGGGGCACACAAGATAAACAATACCCTCGGCCAGGCCATGCTTGCCCGGCGAATGGGCAAGACACGCGTGATCGCCGAAACCGGCGCGGGCCAACACGGCGTTGCGACGGCCACCGCCGCGGCCGTCTTTGGGCTGGAGTGCGTCGTCTATATGGGCGCCGAGGACGTACGCCGACAACGGCTCAACGTCTATCGCATGGAATTGATGGGGGCGACGGTCGTGCCCGTGCAGTCCGGCCAGAAGACGCTCAAGGACGCGATCAACGAGGCCATGCGCGACTGGATCGCGAGTGTGGAGACTACGCATTACATCATCGGGTCGGTGATGGGGCCCCACCCGTTTCCCATGATCGTGCGCGACCTGCAATCCGTCATCGGGCGCGAGGCGCGTCAACAGGCGATTGAGGCGACGGGCAAACTGCCGGGCGTGGTGATGGCGTGCGTTGGCGGCGGTAGCAACGCGGCAGGCATCTTCCACCCATTCATCGAAGACAAGGACGTTCGGCTCATCGGTGTTGAAGCCGCCGGCGAGGGATTGGATAAGCGACACAGCGCCACCATTTCGCGCGGCCGACCAGGCGTGCTGCATGGCATGGAGACGATCGTGCTGCAGGATGATGACGGCCAAACGCTTCCGGTGCATTCCGTGTCGGCGGGCCTTGATTATCCCGGCGTCGGACCTGAGCACGCCTTCTGGGCCACCAGCGGGCGCGTGGAATATGTCGCGGCAACCGATGATGAGGCGCTCGATGCCTTCGAGATGCTGAGCCGCACGGAAGGAATCATCCCAGCGCTCGAAACGGCCCACGCTGTTGCCCATGCCGTGAAACTGGCACCAACTCTGAGCAAGGACACAACGCTGATCGTCAATCTGTCAGGGCGCGGCGACAAAGACTGCGTCGAAGTAGCGCGGCTACGGGGGACGCATCTTGGCGCGTAACGCATCGAACCGAATCGACAAAACGCTTAGCGATTCGCCCCCGGGATTGTGGCCCTTTCTTCCCGCGGGCTATCTCGATATTTCCTTCACCGGTGCGTTGCTTCGCGCCATGAAAGATCTTCCGATTCGCGGCGTCGAGTTGGGGTTCCCATTCTCCGACCCCATCGCGGACGGTCCGGTGATTCAGGCGGCGTTTACGGCCGCGCTCGAAAAGGGACTGCGCGTCGAACACGTGTTCGACGCGGTGCGCACCGCCCGAACGGAAGGCGTTGCGTATCCGATCGTCGCAATGGTGTCGGCCTCCATTGTCTATCGCCTCGGCGTCGAGACGTTTGTTGACCGGGCCGCGGAGGCAGGGTTTGACGGCCTCATCATCCCCGATCTTTCGCTTGAAGAAGCACCGAAACTCGCGGCAGCCTGCGGCAAGGCGGGCCTTCGGCTTTGCATGTTGACGGCCCCTACGACACCCGCCGATCGGCTTCGACGCATCGCCGAGATCTCAAGCGGTTTCCTCTACTACGTCTCTGTACAAGGTGTGACCGGCCAACGCGATGCTCTGCCATCCGATCTGGAGGCGCACGTCCGACAAATCAAGGCGGCATCGGGACTTCCGACGCTGGTCGGCTTCGGAATCAGCAAACCGGAGCACGTGAAAACCGTTTGCGGGTTTGCGGACGGGGCCATTGTTGGAAGCGCGATCGTACGCCGGATAGCGGCCCTCATGGCAGCCCGTGAGCCCTTTGACAAAGCCTTGGCTGAGACCGTGGTGCTTGTCCGCTCACTCGCAGGTTAGCCCATTCGCCGTTACCGCCTACTTATTCGTCATAAACCCACCACGTCCTAATATTCGTCCGTGAAGCCGGGGAAATAACCCTCGTTTTCAACCGTTTGGCGCATAGGATCAATGTGTGTTCGTGGTCGCGAGGATTCCGTTTCCGGCGTTCTCGTGTGTGCGTGTACGGAGGGGGTAGAGCAATGTTTAGGTCTACGATTAGGTTAAGCGCGCTCATTGCGCTTTTCGTCCCGGTTGCGGCGCAGGCGTTTGACATTCAGCAGCACTTTGTATCAGCGCCACTTACACCCACCAATTCAAATCGCATCATCTCGGTTCCACAATTTGACTCCGCGGTTGGTTCACTTGAAGCCGTTGAGCTAAGCCTCTGGGGTCATGTGGAAGGCTCGGCCCGCTTTGAAAGTCTGAACGCCTCCAACCGCACGGTCACGATGAATCTCGCCGCGCGCATTGATCTAACGAA
Organism: uncultured Planctomycetaceae bacterium; assembly: GCA_964605185.1. GTDB lineage: Bacteria > Planctomycetota > Phycisphaerae > UBA1845 > UTPLA1 > JACRIM01. The sequence goes on along the minus strand of CAZSBF010000007.1, from coordinate 35,566 downwards.
CTTCGACGGCACGCTCATTTCCTCGGTACTGCCCATCACCAGTGTGACGGACACGGTGAGCGGTTTTGACGGCGTGATGGATTTTGGCGGCACGTCAGGCCGCACCTATTCAAATCTCATGGCCGACACCACCGCTCCGCTTCGGTCGTTTACGGACGCGGCAACGCTCAATTTGTTCACCGGTAGCGGCCTGATGAATTTCCCAGTGACCGGAACCGGCGCTTCGACGGCTTCGGGCCCGGGAAACATCGTCTATCAATTCAGCACGGCAACGTCGGCATGGGTGCAGGTGACGTATCACTATGCGGTCGTACCGGAACCGTTTACAGCCGGTCTGCTGTGCCTTAGCGGACTGTTGCTTCGACGCCGCGGGCAATAAGGAATCGGCCACTCCGGTAATCAAGCATTTGCAGCCATGTCGGACGCGGCTTGAGTGGAAGATCAACCAGCCACACGCATAGACTCGGAGAGAAGCATACAAGGGCACGTCGCATCCATGCAAAGGGCATGAACGCGGCGAATAGTAATTGGGGGAGCGATTCATGAAGCGAACACTGCTCACGGCAGCGGTATTGACCATTCTTTCAGCGGGCACGGCGTCGGCCGACATCATCGTTTTCAACGACAGCATCCCGCTCACCACGACGGATTGGAGCGAGGTTGTCACCGTGCCGCGATTCGACCCGGCCCTCGGCACGCTCAACAGCGTACAGTTCATGGTCATGGCCCACATCGAAGGCGCGGCGTTCTATGAGAATCAAGAAGCAGCACCGACCGACGTGAGCCTGACGCTATCGGCCGACCTGACGCTGCTGCGGCCCGATGCGTCGATCATCATTTCCGCCTCACCATCCACCAACGTGATGGAAACGGCCGACGCCTATGACGGCGTCCTCGATTTCGATGGGCTGTCGGGGTCGTACTTCTCAAGTCTCTTCGCCGACGTGATGCAATCCCATACCAGCCCGCTGCCGCTCAGCGACCTTGCCCTGTTCACCGGCTTGACGCCGATCGACCTGACCGTCGAGGCCACGGGCAACTCGTTCGGCTCCGGCCCCGGTAACTGGATTTTCGGATTCATGCTGGCGGCATCGGCCGATGTGAAGGTGACCTACGACTACACGCCCATCCCCGAGCCGGCCAGCGTGGCAATGGCATTGTCGGGCGGATGGATGTTCTTCTTCCATCGACGGCGGCGAAGCTGAAATCGCAGATTCCTGAGTTGGTCCTGCAAAATGAACCGAATCTGCAAACGACGTGCACAGTCGTTGTCAGAAGCGAGATCGATGGCGATAATCGCGCCAGATGATCCCACCCTTTGACGAAAATGGCGTTCTCCCACCCGGCGTTCACCTATCCGGGATGGATGAATTGGAGGCCCGGTTCGGCACCGAATCGGAGATTCGCCGCACACAAATGGAGTCGGTGCGATGGATGGTCGATCTGGCTCGCCGGGCGGGCGTATTGCGCATCATTTTGAATGGCAGCTTCGTGACGGATATAATTGAGCCGAACGATGTGGATTGCGTGTTGTTGATCGGTCGAGGATTTCCGAAAGATGCGGATGCCGAGGCCGAACTGAACGCCGGGTTACCATTTCTCGAAATGAAACTGGTGGGTCAGGCAGACTTTGACGAATTTGTGGCCCACGTCTTTGGGACGGATCGAATGGGTGTCGCAAAGGGAATGGTCGAGGTGATGTATGAGCCTCAGCAATGATACGGAACTTGCGAACACACGCGAAAAGCTGCGTCGTCTGGAAGCGCGGGTCGCGGAGCTTCGCAACGATCCTCGCGAAGACGAACATGTACGCGACCTGACATTACGCTCGCTTCAGTCAACGATTAAGCAATTCAAAGAAGAAATCGCACGCTATGAGGCGGGCGCAATTGCGCGTAAGTAGCGATGGAATCGAGGGCCGCCGGGGGCGGGCGCTTTCGACTACCTTTTTGATAGTGCCCGAGCCGGCCAGCATGGCAATGGCATTGTCGGGCGGATGGATGTTCTTCTTCCATCGACGGCGGCGAGCGTGACATCGAATTCGCAATGCAACACGAAGCAATAAACAAACGGCCTCGGAGGACAATACTCCGAGGCCATTTGCTATTGCGTTCTATGTGAAAAAGGCTGTTGCCGTGCCGTTTACACCGTCGGTTCAGGGATTCCGAGAATCGGAATCTGCGACTCGCGCTCGGGCTTGGGAGCCGGCTTGGCTTCGCCTGCACTCGCAATCTGATTGCGATCGCGATGGGACTCGGGCACCGGATTCAGATCCCAGATGATGCCGAGCTTCTCGAAGCCGCGAAGGATGTAATACGTCATGTCGATTTCCCACCAATAGAAGCCCTGCCGCACGGCCGCGGGGTAGTGGTGGTGATTGTTGTGCCAGCCCTCGCCCATGGTGATGATCGCGAGGAAGAAACTGTTCTTGCTGTGGTCCGTGGTGTCGTAGCGTTTGCGGCCGATGAGGTGGGCCAGCGAGTTAATCGTGCAGGTGCCGTGGAAGAGGAAAACCGTGGAGATGAAGAATCCCCAGACGAGCATCTGCCAGCCTGTGGTGCCAAGCTGCGGCGCCCAGATTTCCAAAACCTTGCCGAGGCCGAACATGGCGACGCCGGTAAGGAACGGGATCAGGCTGTCGTAGCGATTGAGAAAGACCAGCTCGGGGAACTTTGCCAGGTCCGGTACGTTCTTGTAGTTCGTCGGGAACATCTTCCGCGACGTGATCCAGCCCATGTGGGCCCAGAGGAAGCCGTGCTCATGCGGAGAGTGCACATCGTCCGGCATGTCAGAGTGCCGGTGGTGATGTCGATGGTGAGCGGCCCACCAGAGCGGGCCTTTTTGGGCACAGGTACCGCCCCAGAGTGCCATGAAGAACTGCCCCACGCGCGAGGTCTTGTACGTTCGGTGCGAAAAATACCGGTGATAGATCCCGGTGATCGCGAACATGCGAATCCAGTACATCGCGAAGGCGACGCCGACGGCTGTCCAGCTCCATCCCGTCAGAATGGCGAAAAAGCAGACGCCGTGCATGGCGAAGAAGGGAATCGTGCGCACCCAATCGACGCGCATCGGCTCTTTGTCAGCATAAACCCCATCCGGCGAAACGCCGGCCGAGGCATCAAACCACCGCATCATGGAAATTACGAGAGCGGGTGTCTTCACAGTAAGGGTATCTCCGAAATGTCAATCGAAACCGACGGACCGTTGGAGGTGGGTCGGCATCCATGCACGTGTAGGCGTCCTTGTTCGGTCAATCGGATTGAGGGCAACAAAGTACCTATCGTCGTTCCCGGCGTCCGCGCCACACGGACTTATACCCAGCCATGTCGGCCGGGATTCGTGTCACACAGGAACGAAGAGGGATCATAGCCGCAACCAATCAACAGTCAAATCAGTCTTCTGATCCCGAATAATAATGGCCTTGACGCTATCAAGAACAGCGTTTTTCTACGGGCCAATTGCCTCGGAACCCGCCTCGCCAGTACGAATTCGGATGCAATCGTCCATGGCCAGGACGAAGATTTTCCCATCGCCGACGTTGCCGGTATCGCCGGTCCGGGCCGCCCGGACGATGGCATCAACGGTCGCCTCGACAAAGGCATCGTTCACGGCGATCTCCAGTTTGATCTTGGGGACCATCCGCTCGACGACCTCCTGCCCGCGATAGACCTCGGTAAATCCGCGCTGCTTGCCAAAGCCGCGGACGTCGGAGACGGTCATGAGATACACGTCATCCTGAGCGAGCACCTGTTGGACGTCCTCCAGTTTCTCAGGGCGAATGATGGCAACGATCATTTTCATGGCAGGACGCCTCCGGTCGGGAGTATGGCATCGAATAATGTCGTTCGCACTCGTTCCACAATCATACCTCGACCTGCGCTTTCACCGTCGGCGACACGTGGCGGAAGAGTTGCTCAAGGTTTGAGCGAATCGCCTCGCGATCGCCGCCGCGGAAGCGGAAGCGCGTGCCCGTGACCGTGGTGACGAGCCGATAGACCGCGGCGAACTGCGGAGAGACCGGCCCCTCATGCACCTGGCAGAGACTTCGCCAGTATTTGATCAAGGCGTCGGCATCGATGCCGTCGAGGCGAACCACAAATCGCTCGCCGGTCGGCGGCGACATGGCCGCACGCATTTCGGCGGAAGGCGCTGCGACCATTTCCGATTCGCCGAGGCTGTACGCCCGCTCACTGTGTTGCGACAAATCAAGACCGGCGACCTCTTCGTCGACCTCGGCACGTACTCGGGTAAACAGATTGATGAACATCAGCAGGGCAAGCGTGCCCAGTCCGCAGAATGCATACGTCACGCCAACGGCGATGAACTGCTTCCATAGCAGGCTCGCCCCTCCGCCATAGAACAAGCCGCTTCCGACACCGAGCGTCAGCGTGGGGATTGCCGGATTGACCGCCGACGTTGCAAAGAGGCCCGTCGCGAGGGCACCCAATGTTCCGCCGACCATGTGCACGCCGACCACGTCGAGGGCATCGTCGAATCCCAGCCGATGCTTCAGCGACACGGCGGTCTGACACACCACGCCGCCGAGCAGACCAAGGATGATCGATGCACCGGGCGTTACGAAGCCGGCCGCCGGCGTAATAACCACGAGACCGGCAACCGCGCCGGAGGCAAGTCCGAGCAGTGTTGGTTTTCCGGTACGGAGCCGCTCCATGACGATCCAAGCGAGCGCGGCAGCGGCGGCGGCGGTGTTCGTGTTGACGAACGCGAGCGCGGCCAGTTCGTTTGATCCAAGAGCACTGCCGGCGTTGAAACCGAACCAGCCGACCCAGAGGAGCGATGCACCAATGACGGTGAAGGGCAGATTATGCGGCGGCATCGGTTCATGGCCGTAGCCGATGCGCCGGCCGACGTAAAGCGCAGCCACCAGTGCGGAAATGCCGCTCGCGATGTGAACGACGGTGCCGCCGGCAAAGTCGAGGGCGCCGATCTTGGTGGCGATCCAGCCGCCGCCCCAAACCATGTGAGCCAGCGGCGAGTAAATGAGCAGTGACCAAAGCAGCATGAGAATGGCGAACGCTCGAAACCGCATGCGCTCCGCAAAGGCGCCGGAGATGAGCGCAGGGGTGATGATGGCAAAAGTGCCCTGATAAGCGACGAAGAGCAGGTGCGGAATAGTGGGCGCAAGAGGGCTGGCGGTGCCCATGATGCCGTGGAGGCCGAAGTAATCCGTTCCGCCGATCCAGCCGGAGTCATTCGGTGCAAAGGCGAGTGAGTAGCCACCGAGCACCCACGTCACACCGATCAGCCCGGCGCAGAAGAAACTGTGCATGAGCACGGAGAGGACATTCTTGGATCGAACCAGGCCGCCGTAAAAGAGCGCTAGACCCGGAATGGTCATCATCAGCACGAGGACTGTGCTGGTAAGCATCCAGGCGGTATCGCCGGTGTCGAAGTTGGGAGGGGGATTCATGGCGGGTACAGTAGCAAATCAGCCCGGCGTTGAGAATCGTTTCTTTAACTTTTTTTGAACTATGCAAAACGCGACGCATAAGCGAATTCACTCACCGGCCGTCGTGATGGCGAGTGCCGCTGTGGTCGCCAGCGTCGTGGCCTTTGCCCATTGGCCCGCACTCAACGCCGAGGCGATCTCCTTCGACGACTACCAATATGTTGTCGAAAACCCGCTGGTCATGAACCCGGGTTGGACGTCGGCGGGACGATTCGTCACCGAAGTGTTCGCCCCATCGACCGTCGGAGGGTACTACCAACCGCTCAACATGATCTCCCTCATGCTCGACGCGGCCATGGGCGGCGGGCCGACCAACCTGCGACCATTTCACCGCACGAGTCTTGCGATCCATATTCTTAACACGCTCTTTATTTTGATCTTGTTGTGCGAACTCTTCGGCAGCCTTTCCGCCGCGACCGGCGTGGCGCTTCTATTCGGCGTCCATCCATTGACGGTGGAAACAATCCCATGGGTCGGCGAGCGAAAGACATTGCTGGCCAGTTTCTTTGCGCTGAGCAGCCTCATTGCCTACGTTCGATACGCGCGCGGCGGAGCAGCGGCGCGAAAATGGTACGCCGCGAGTCTCGGCTGTTTTCTCCTGGCGCTTTTGTCAAAGCCGACGACAACGATGTTGCCGGTGGCGATGATGCTTCTCGACGCGTGGCCCCTTCGACGGTTCACCATGCGAACGATGATTGAGAAGTGGCCGTTTGCGTTGCTCGCGGTTGCGTCGGGTGTGGTGACCTACATCTCGCAGGCGGCTTCCTATGTTCAGACGCCGGGGCAGGTCGGCCCGGGGCGCATCCCGCTCGTGATCTGCCACAATATCGTTTTCTATTTGTGGAAGATGGTCTGGCCGACGCAGCTTTCGTCGCACTACCCGTTCCCCGAACCGATGAGCCTTTCGCATCCGATGGTGCTCGCCGGCGTCATCGGGACGGCGGTGCTACTGGTCATCCTTTTGGTCGCACGACGCCGAACGCATGCCCCATTGATCGGTTGGCTGATTTTCTTCTCGCTCATCTTCCCCACGCTCGGTGTGGTGGGATTCACCATCGTTATTGCGTCGGACAAGTATGCGTATCTACCGAGCATTGGCATACTCATGATCCTCGCTTCCGGCGCGACGGCGTTTCTCAATCCGCGTCAAGCGCAATCGTCGGTTGCACCACGAATCGCGCTGTTTGCTTTTCTCATCATCGCATGTGTCGCAGCCGAGACACGTGCCACGCGACAGTACCTTGCCGCATGGCGCACCAGCGAAATGCTCTATGAGCACATGATCGCTCTTGCCCCGCGCGCCGCGACGCCGCACTTCGGCCTCGGCCACTGCCACCAGACCAAGGGCCGCTTCGATGACGCACGACGCGAATATGCGAAGGCCCTTGAATGCGACTCGCGACACGTCCATTCAAGAAACAATCTCGCCTTGCTGCTCCTCGACTCCGGCCAGTTCAAAGAGGCGGCGGATCACCTGCGCACCGTGCTCACAATCACCCCCGATGCGCCGGACGTCCTGAGCAATCTTTCCCTGGCCCTCGCGTCTGACGGCCGGACCGACGAAGCCATCGAATGCTGCAAGAAGGCGCTGGCGATCAACCCCGGCGAGCTTCGTGCCCTGACCAATTGGGGCGCAGCACTGGGCATTCGCGGCGACGCCGATGGTGCCATTGCAAAGTTCGAAGAGGCGCTGAAGCAGAACCCCGACTTCGCCGACGCCCGTCGCAACCTTGCCGCCGCGCTGTGGCGGAAAGGGAAGCTGCCCGAGGCCGCCGACCAGTACAAACGACTCTTACAGGCCCGGCCCGATGATCTTGATGCGCTCCAGAACATGGGCCGATTGCTCATCGTGCTCAATCGACTCCCCGAGGCTCAGGCCGCACTGGAGGCGGCGCTACACCTTCGCCCCGGAGACGAGGGGACGCTTCAGCTCCTGAACGAATTGGCTCGTCGGGCAAATCAAACCGCCCCAAAAAGTTAGCGGCCGAGGCAGATTGCCCGCCTTTTGCGCCAATGGAGGATTGGATTCCGCGCGCCGGGCCAAGGTCTCGTCGGCCAAAAAGGGGCACCGGTCCATGGTTGGTATGCCGATTACGCGTACAATAGCCATTCACACACGTCTCGCACTCTGCACATGAGGTCGACTATGCAACGTTTCTCGAATCGGATTATTTGGACAATGCCTCTGATTGGACTCGTTGCGGTGGCCATCGCGCTGCCGCTGACGGCGGAGACGCCCGTTGCAAGTGACAAGGAAGCAGACCCCGGCCCGGTCGCGCAAGGCGTCGCCCGTCCGCCGCAGGATCCGGTTTCCGCGCGCGCGGGGCAGAGTGACACGCCACCGACCATCACCGCCACCGACACGGCGTTTGGCTACACGTCCACGGACTCCAACGAGGCGGGCGGACCGACTTTTACAAATTACACCGATATCGCGACGACCGGAACGCGCGTGACGTTTTTCGACGCCGACGCACTGCCGGGAGCGCAGAACGCCAACGCCGACGACGGCGTGGCACTCAACATCTCACTCGCAAGCCTGAACGATGGGATTGGTTTCCCCTTCTTCGGCACGCCGAAGACATCGGTGAACATGGGCACCAACGGCTTCCTGCACTTCGACCTCAACGGGACCTCCGACTCACTCAGCAACAACTGCCCAATTCTGAACAACGCAGAGCCAAACAACATGATCGCGGTGATGTGGGACGACCTTGTGCTTCGCAATCCGCCGAGCACACTCGCGGGCGGGTTCTTTCAGGTGTTCAGTCCCTGCCCCTACTCGCAAGGCGGCACCGGCGACTGCGTCGTCTTCCAGTGGGACAACTGCGACCATTTCGGCGGCGGCATTGACAGCTTCGACTTTCAGGCGGTGCTGTATGACAGCGGCAACATCCTGATGCTCTATCCCGAAGGAGCCGGTGCGACCCCCACCAATCCACCGTTCAACCCCGAGCACGGCAGCGGATCAACCACCGGCCTTGAAAACGCGACGGCCACCGACGCCATCACGCATGTTTGCGACACAGTGAACTCCATTCCCGCGAACTTCGTGATTCTCTTTACCTATCCCGCTCCGCGCGTGGAATACACCCAGACTGTCGACATTTGCAAGGCCGATCCCACAGGTCCCGGTACGGACCTCACTTGCGTGGATGTATGCTCAACGAACGACACTCTCATCGTGGCGCCCGGTACGGCCGTGAAGTATTGCTTCAAGGGCCGAAACACCGGCACCACCAACATCTCTGGCTTGATCATCACTGACAACATTCAAGGTTTGATCATCGACCCGGCCATCTCCGGCATCATCGCGCCGACGGATGGATTTGAAATCTTCCGCAAGGTGACGATCACGGAGGACGTGGTGAATGCCTCCACGTTCGTCTTTAACTCGGTGGCCGGAAAGACCATCACGCAGTCGGACTCCGTGACGATCCAAATCGACACGGACGGCGATAATGTGGCGGACGTCGCGGACAATTGCCCGACGATTGCGAACGCCAATCAGGCCGACTCCGATGGCGATGGTGATGGCGATGCCTGCGACAACTGCGTAAACGCGGCAAACGCCGATCAGGCGGACGGCGATGGAGACGGCGACGGTGATGCCTGCGACAACTGTTCGACACTGGCCAACTCCGACCAGGCCGATGGCGACGCCGACGGCGTGGGCGACGCCTGCGACAACTGCGCAACCACGGCGAATGCGGATCAGGCCGATTCAGACGGCGATGGCGAAGGCGATGCCTGCGAACCGCCGCCCGCAGCCGTCAATCCCTGCGCACCGGCCCCGGCAACTGCGACCCTGGCCACCGTCGCGTCCTTGTTGCCGATCATGCTGCTGCGTCGCCGTCGTCGGTAATCAGCGCCCGGCAAGGTCAACGGCCATGATCTGCGACTGATCGCGCAGGTAGAGCCTTCCGTCGGCGAGCGTCGGGACGGTCCACGCCTTTGCCTTGAGCAGTGAGGCCTTGCAGATGGTGTCCAGCTTCTTGTCGGAGGGACGGGCGAACTGGAGCTGTCCGTTCTCGTCAAGAATGATGAGCCGGTCGTCGGCAAGCAGGACATTGGCCATCGGCAGGCGTTCCTTCCAAACCTCCGTGCCGTCGCTCACCTTCGCCGCTGCGAAAAGACTGGACTTGCCGCTACCGGCCGCACCGTAGAGCAAATCGCCGACGAGAATGACGTTGGTTTGCCCCGCGCCGACGGACTTTGATGTCCACAGTTCCTTCGGACTGAGCTTCCCGCCGCTTTCGGCAAGTTGCAGCATGACGCCGCCGCCGAAGGAGGGATAAAAGACGCGACCCTTCCCACAATCGACCGGCGTCGTGCAATGCGTATCCCATTGGTTCTTGTACGGATGGGCCCACAGGAGCTTCCCGTTGTCGGCGTTGAGGCCGATGATCTCCTTCGGCATGACCAGCGTTACACACTTCGCACCGCCGACGTCGACGAAAATCGGTGTCGAGTAGCTGTTGTCCTGATCGCCGGCAGACCACCGGACGGCTCCATCAGAGATCGCGAATGCAACAACTGCTTTGCCCTGGCCGCCGACAGGGAGGATCACCGTGTCATTGTGAAGCAGCGGCGCTGCGGAGTATCCGAACTTCAGCTCGGTCCCCTTCTTGTCTGCAAACAGATCATGCGACCAGACGGATTTGCCGGTCTTCGCATCAAGGCAATAGAGCTTGCCGGTGAAGCCGACGGTGATGAGACGATTCTTGACCAGTAGCGGCGTGGCATTGGGCCCCCTGCCGAAGTTGGTGTCGGCTTCCTTGAACATGGGAGCGGCATACGTGTGCGTCCAGCGCGTCTCGCCGGTCTTGGCGTTGAGCGCAACGACGTTTTCATCGTCGCCCTTACGGAACATGGTGAAGAGCGTGTCACCGGCGGCGAGGATGGACGAGTAGCCCTCGCCGAGATCGCGCTTCCATAGCGTCTTGGGCCCGCCATCGGGAAACTTCTCGATGAGCCCGGTCTCGGGTGAGCGAAAGTCCCGCGTCGGCCCGCCCCACTGCGTCCACTCATTTCCGCCGAATGCGTTGCTCCCAACAAGAAACGTGAACAAGATCGCGCAGAGAGGCTTCATCGTGATTCCTTTCAAGGGTTGTGTGTGCATGGGCGAATTTCCCGAACGTCGGGGATGATAGGCGCGGATCACACCACCGGCTCATGAAGTCAGATCGTGCTGCGAGTCGTAACTTTTCGTGAAAAAGTTCACGTCAGCTTCGCAACCAGCAGCGTACGATCGTCGTCGGCCGGGTGGTCCCCCGCGAACGCGTCTACGGCCTGAAGGATGGCGTCGATGATCGCCCGGGCGTCGGGGCGGCATCGGCTCAGGGCGCGGTCAATGCCTTCCAGGCCCAGCATGTTGCCCTGGTTGTCCTGCGCCTCGGAGAAGCCGTCGGTGAAGAAGATGACCTGATCGCCCTGGTGAAGTTGATCGGTCGCTTCGCTGTACGTCGAATCAGGAAAGATGCCGAGCGGCAGGTCGCCCGCCTGATCGAGCGAACCGACGCTTCCATCCTCGCATCGTTTGATGCGCGGCGGCGGGTGGCCGGCGCTGGCATAGGTGATCGTGCGGCGCGACGGATCGTAAATGCCGTAGAAGGCCGTGACGAACGAGCCGTTGTTGGTCGTGTAGCGTGCCGCGAGTCTGGCATTGACGTAGGCGAGCAACCGACCCGGCGGAATCGGCGGTCCGGGGTGCGCATGGGCGATGGCGTGCGTGATGGCCATCATGACGGCCGCCGGCGTGCCGTGGCCGCTGACGTCGGCAATGAGGATGCCCCAAAAACCGTTGGGCAGCGGAAAGAAATCGTAATAGTCGCCGCCGGCGCGCTTGGATGTTTGGTAGTGTGCAGCGAGGTCGAGCCCGGGGATCGCCGGTAATTCAACGGGCAGGAGCGATTGCTGGATGTCGGCTACGACTTTCAGCTCCTGATCCATTGCGTCGTAGGCCGCGCGGAGCTGCTCAGCGAGGACAAGCGTGCCCGTCGCCCGGCCGAAGAGGCTGGTGACCCACACCCATCCGGGGAATTCGTCCTGCTTGAATCCGTCGCGATCCTTCCGCATCGAGAAGAGCATGTTGGCGGCGACACCGGCTTCGTAGAACGGCGTGCAGACGAGGCTGCCCATTCCGTCGAGGTATTCGAAGGCAGGATCGCCCTTCGGCGCAGCGAAGTTGTTTATGATCTTCGGCAACCCTTCGTAGAGCATCTCGCCAAGAATGCCGCGATCAAAGAGCGGGAGCTTGTGCGCCTGCTTCCACGGGTTGACTTCTTCCTTCCAGAGATTGGATCGGGTGATGCGATACTGCGGCGGGTTCACGCCGCGCCGGCTGACGGCCACCATTCGATCGGTCGGGAGATACTCGCCGACGCGCCGTGCATACGACCGCACCATGTCCTGTGGGTCGGTCTTGAGGCTCATCTCCTTCATCGTGGTCACGACGAAGTCGAGCTTTTGCTGCCAATTCCAGTCAGGTCGATCGAACATGTCACATCCCGAACCGGCCGTGTGAAGAACACCGTGTGCATCATAGCCCGACGCCCTGATGATTCGATGGATGGCGACAACGCGCACATACCCGGGGGCGTTCTCCAAGGAAGTCACAGCCGTCGGACTCGCCTGATGATGAACCGGCGCGCGACCGCCGTCGTTTTTTCCTTGACACGATTTTTATAGGGCCATACGCTGCAAGCAGATACGACATGTTGGGGTCGTGGGCGCCCTGACGCTATTAGCCGTGGCTGAACGATGTTATGCCCGTACTGCAAACAGCAACAGAGGGATCAAGTCATCGACTCCCGCCTGACTGAGGGCGGCACCGTAATCCGACGTCGCCGGGAATGCCCGGCGTGCAAGCGGCGCTACACGACCTATGAACGCATCGAGGAAACGGCAAGGCTGCAAGTCATCAAGAAGGATGGCAGCCGGGTTCCCTACGAGCGCGAGAAGCTCCTCGGGGGCGTGCAGCGAGCATGTTGGAAGCGGCCGATCAGCGCAGCGGCGTTGCAGGAACTTATCGTTGAGGTGGAGGACGAAGTCTTCAAGCGATACGACCGCGAAGTGCCCAGTGGTTATCTGGGAAATGCCGTGGCGGCACGACTTCGACGGATCGACAAAATCGCCTATTTGCGATTCGCCAGCCTCTACCACGAGTTCCAGGTCGTTGATGACTTCATCCAGGAAGCGCAAGACATTCTGGACCGCGACAAAACCGACGTCGATGGTCAACAGGATTTATTCAATGAATGATCATTCCGCTCCCGACTTGTCCATACACGTTTCCAAACGCGACGGCACCTCTGAGCCCTTTGTGCTCGCCAAGCTGCTGCGCTGCATTCGATTCGGGTTGCAGGCCGTTCAGGAGGGCTGGGAACTCGACACCACGACCGCTGGAAACCTCGGCGACGCCGTGTACGAGTATCTCAAGACCACGTTTGACGAATCCACCATCACAACGCGACAGCTTTCGGAGCTGGTCGAATTGGTGTTGAGCCAGACGGGCCACTCCGCGGCGGCCATGGCCATCCGTGAACATCATCGCTTCCGCGACAAACTGCGCCGCATGATCATGGTCGCGACCGCGCGGCCGCGCGACGGGCGCATCGTGCAGCAGCGATGGAACAAAAGCCTCATCGTGCAGCACCTCCGCAGACAACACGGTCTCCACGTTCCGACGGCCCGCATGATGGCCGGCCGCGTGGAAGAGCTTGTGTTCACCTGCGGACTGCGCGTCGTCACCAGCGGCCTCGTCCGCGAGATGACGCGAAGCGAAATGCTCGCCTGGGGTTTGCTGCCGGGGGCACTGGTCGTGAAGCGAACCGGAGGACACCGAAAGCACTCGCGAAAGGTCCACGACAGATCGGATCTCGCGTAATCGAACGTCACCGTCGCATGCGACGGTGAATCTGGGCCGGCGGAACGTTTCAGGGACGATGTGCAAGGGATGCACGTTCCGCCGCCCCACCATTTGGCCTGCCGTAAGACACCGCCCTCATCCGAGCGCCACGGCGACGGGGTGCTCGTCTTATGGCGGGCCTTTTTCAATGCGTAATCAGGAAGCCTTCACCGGCGGCCGGCCGATGGAGTAATACGTGAACCCTCGCCGCTTCATCTGATCCACCGAGTAGAGATTGCGACCGTCGAAGATGATCGGCTGCTTCAACGCCGACTTGATGCGATCGAAGTCGGCCGAGCGATACTCATTCCATTCGGTGCAGATCACCAGGGCATCGGCGCCGGGCAACGCGGCGTAGGCATCCGGGCAATACTGAATCTTGTCGCCGAATTCCTTCTTGAGATGATCGAGCCCCTTGGGGTCGCAGGCGCGGACCGTCGCTCCACCCGCGAGAAGGCCTTCGATGATCCGCAGCGACGGCGCTTCGCGGATATCGTCCGTCTTCGGCTTGAAGGCGATACCCCAGATGGCGAATGCCTTACCCTTGAGATCGCCGAAGTGCGAGCGAATGCGATCGACCAGAAGGCCCTTCTGTTGCTCATTCACTTCATGAACGGCCCGGAGCAGGTCAGCCTCGATGCCCGCCGCCTTGGCCACGTGCCACAAGGCCTGCACATCCTTCGGGAAGCAGCTCCCACCGTAACCCGCGCCCGGATACATAAAGTGCGAGCCAATGCGGGCGTCATATCCCATTCCCGTGCGAACTTCATCAACATCTATGCCGAGCCTCTCGCAGAGATTCGCCACCTGATTGATGAAGCTGATGCGCATGGCGAGGTAGCAGTTTGCGGCGTACTTGACCATTTCCGACGCGGCCCGCTTGACCACAATAATGGGATGATTGTTCCGCACGAACGGCGCATACAACTCCTTCATGAGCGTCGCGGCGTGCTCGCTGTCGGTTCCGATCACCACGCGATCCGGCCGGAGGAAGTCGTCCACGGCCGATCCTTCCTTGAGAAACTCAGGATTGCTGACCACGTCGATCGGGTGCTTCTTGTGCGATGCAATGAGTTGCTCGACACGAGCCCCGGTGCCGACGGGCACGGTCGACTTCATCACCAGCACGGTGTGCTTGTTCACGGCCTTGGCGATGTCCACCACGGCCCGCTCGATCATCGAGAGATCCGCCGAGCCGTCGGCCTTCGGCGGCGTGCCGATGGCGATGAAGATGACGTCGGCATGTTCGACGGCCTCTTTGAGGTTGGTCGTGAGTCGGAAGCGCCCAGCAGCAAGATTGGATTGCAGCAGATCGGTCAGGCCCGGTTCGAAAATGGTGCATTCGCCGCGCGACAGCCGCGCCACTTTGTCGGCATCGACGTCGAGACCGATGACATGATTGCCGGTGTCGGCGAGGCAGACGCCGGTGACGAGACCGACGTAACCGGTTCCTACAATGGTGACTTTCATTCGGATTCTCCCCGGCGTGCATCGCCGCGACGTAAACTACTTGGGCCGGGAATTATCGTCGGTTTCGCGGCCTCATTCCAGAGGCGTTTGCGAGGCCTTGGCGCGCCGCCTACACTCCCGCCAAGGCCCGAAAAAGGAGTGGACCGTGAAGATTCAGATCACCTATTGCCAGCAGTGAAACTACAAACCGCAAGCCACCGGTCTGGTGGCGGAGCTGACCGAGAAATACGGAAAAGGGACGCACGAGTACGAGCTGATCGCCGGTTCGGGGGGCGTGTTCGACGTCGTCGTCGACGGGCAGCGAGTATTCTGCAAAAAGGAAGTGGGCCGTTTCCCGGGCTATGCGGAGATCCCGATGGCGATCGACAAAATCCTGATCAATCGATAAGTGAATCACGTCGTAAGCAGGGCAATATCCTGAATCGCATGGCCGTACGCTCGCGCGATGGCGATCGTCGCCGTCGGTTCTTCGGGTACATCCGGCCGCCAACAAACGAGCGAATCGCGAAGGTCGTCCACTGCAACAATGACATCATCCGCTCCGGCCGCCCATCGCAACGGCTTCTTCCACCGATACTCCGCGTGATAAGACTCGCCAAGCAGGCGAAGCGTCAGGTGCGGACGCTTGTCGGCACTCAGCAACCGCGGCGCGCCGCCGCCTGCAAGGCTGACCAGCGAATGCACGGCATCGCCGCCCGGGGACTGGAGAACATTGGCGGTCTCCGTATCGCGAAGGTCCCAATGGAGGATCGCGCCGCTGTCCAAGCCTGCGTATGCGTCGCGACCATCGACGAGAAGCGAATGAACAATCGCGTTCGCGTGCAACATGACCGGGGCTTCCTCGCTATCGGGCCGCCATCCAAGAACGCGCGAATCAACCGTGAACCAAAGGCGGCCGTCATCAGTTGCCTGAACATCGCGAACGGCCTTGGCACCGCGAGTCGAATCTATCACGACCATTTGCGATGCTGTCGGTTCTGCGAGGCGCCAACGAATCAACCCTGCTTCGGAGTGCGATGCATAAAGCGAATCACCGAGTATGCTCGCGGCATTGACTCCGCCGCGCAGCGTGCCCGGAACGTTGAACGAATAGGCAGTCGGCTCGGTGGAAGCCTCGGGGGCCAGTGCAAAGACGCCGTTGCGTGCGCCGAGGAGAAGAACGCGCTGCTCCCCCCGCCGGCCGATGCGGATGCTGCGAAGCGGACCGAGCGTCACCGGCAGCGATTCTCGACGAGTCGGTTTGTCGCCGCCGCCGGGAGAAAACCAAAGCAACTCCTGCCCCGCGACAACTAGAATCGCCTCCGTACGGCGCTGATTCGCGCCGAGGCCCATGAGCCCGCGATAGAGTTCGCCGCGCCGCGACACGTCAAATGTGCGAATCAAGTCGATCACGCCAGCACCGCCGGACGACTTCGCGGTCTGCTGCACGCGATCAAGGATGGCGGCAAGGCCTTCTAGGTGTTGCTTTCGAGCCTCGGCGGCGACCCTGCGAAGTTTCGATTCCTCCGTCACGCGCTCAGCGCGGCGAGTCGCAGTGTGTTGATCGCGCTGGAAATCCGCGAAGGCCGGCGATTGAAACGTCACGCGAATATCGCCCGCAAGCATCAGGCCGGTTGAAAAGCCGATGGGCTGGAAGTGCTCGGCAAGGACTGCGTTGAACGAACCCTGCGTCTCAGTGGTTGCGAGCGACGAAGCATCGTGCCGGCGGGCGAAGGCCGTGAGCGCATGCCGAACGGCCGTCTCAATATGCGTACTAAGGGCCGCCGTATCGACGCTGTTCCGGCTGACGCAAAGCGATTTGCGAAACAGCTCCAACTCCGTTCGCTCGGGAACGATTTGCACAGTCAGATGCAGCGTGGCTTTGAATTCGAAACCATCGCGCGATGTAACGGCCACGTCCCCGAAGCTCAGCGCGATCGGCATGGATTTAACGAACAGCACTTCTCGTCCGCCGCCGGACTCGATGGTCTGCCCCCCGCGTAGGAACGCCGGATGACTGGCTTCTCCCCACACAAGCGCGATGCACGAAGGCGGAACCACCACCTGACGATTTAGTATCGAGAACAGGTCGCTTGCAGGGACCAAGCGTGCGATGAGCGACTCATCGCGAGTGAAGGCATCGATATTGAATGAGGTTGAGATCATCCCCGTTACGTAGCGGGCACGGTGGCCCGCTCCACTTCAGTTACGTCGCGTCCTTGAACTGTTCGAAACGCACAAGGTCCTTCTTCCTCACGGATGGCTGCACGTCGGCAAGGGCCTCGGCCACGTCCTTCATCGAGATCGCCCGCGATTCGCTGCCGCCGACGGCATCCATAAAGGGGATCGTAGCCGACCGCTCGGCGACGGACTTGATGTCAGCCCCGCTGTAGCCCTCGGTGAGGCGAACGAGTTCCGCGAAATCGACGTCCTCGGCGAGCGGCCGCTTGCCGAAGTAAATCTCCATCAGGCGGTGCCGCGCCGGCGGGTCGGGCAGCGGCACATAAACCTTCGCATCAAACCGGCCGGGCCGCATGACCGCGCTATCGAGCGCCCACGGTTCGTTGGTCGCCCCGACGAACATGAGCGGCCGCGATTCGCTGGTTCGGTCGAAGCCTTCCAGTTCCTGAAGTATCTGCGGCACCACGCGCGTCATCACGCTGCTATTCGAATCACGCCGGCTGGGCACCAGCGCCTCGATTTCGTCGATGAAGATGATGCTCTTAACCTCGGCCTTGGCAGCGTCGAAGAGCTTCTTGATGTTCTGCTCGGCCTCACCGACCCACTTGCTCAACACCTGCGCCGGGCTGATAACGAACATGGTTGCGTCAATCTCAGCGGCGATGGCCTTGGCGATCATGGTCTTGCCGGTGCCGGGTGGGCCATAGAGCAACAGACCGCCGCCCGTGGCGATCTTGTATTTCGCGGCCAGCTCCGGATGGCTGAAGGGGTAGATCATCTTCATCCGGATTTCCTGCTTCACGTCGTCGAGGCCGGCGATGTCGTCGAACTTCACGCCCGGCTTCTCGCGAACAATCCAATCCGAGGCGTCGGCGCCGGGCTCTTCACCGTCCTTCGCCGCCTGCCGACGGCCGGCCTTCCTGTCCGCCGCCCGGCTGTCGCACTGCTTGGCGAATTCAATGAGTTCGGCAGCCATGGCCTTCCGCCGCTGCCGACTCGCAGCATCGGTCGTGTCGCCGGCGATCTTGATCATCGCATCCGCCGCCTGCATAAGAAACGGCTTGGCTTCGGCATAATTGCCGGCCTTGTAAGCGGCGAGGCCGCGTTCTTTAAGGCGTTCGAAGGTGGGGAGTGAAACGGACATGCTTTAGCTTTCAAAGCCCGCTCGAAAAAACGTTGTGCCTCGGATGCGAGAACGATGTGATGGCACTGTGCTTACGCATTCGGCGATTGCTTCGCACGGGCTTGAGCAGCCTGCCAAGCCTTTTCGATTCGCCGCTGGAATTCCTCGGAGCCTTCTCGAAAATAAGCAAGTTCTTCTTCGGGTGTAAACCCGGCCATCTTGGCGCGCATTTTCTCCTGGGCTTTGCGCTTCATTTCGACGCAATCAAACGTCTTCGTCTTCATAGTCGAGCACCTCCAATGGCGAACGGATCTCAACGGAGCCGTAGCCTCGCACCGCGTTCACCTGATTATAATGGCGAATCTTCTCAAAATGCACGATGTGACGGAAATTCCAACTGACGATCAAGTCTGCCTTGTCCACCGTGGCAATCGCGACATGGGCGGCATCATCCATTGATCGCGGACCAACAACGCCGGCAGCCACGTAGGCGTCCCGTAGCGCCAGGGCCCGCGCGTCCAACTCCGCGAACTGCATATACTCCAGCAGATCGTCATAATAGGACCTAACAATAGGGGGAGCCTCATCGATTTCGCGGCGACTCAGGTCAGATACAAGGAGCCGGAATCGGCCGTCCCTCACCATCTTGAAAAATGCCTGACTGGCATCCTTGAATTCGTCATCAAACACGCCACCAAACACGGAAGTATCGGCATATGCTCGCAAGATGTTCACGAGTTGGCCTCCGTTGCCCATTTATTGCCATACCACGCAGTGACCGTCGTGCATGGCGCATCCGCCGCCTGCATAAGAAACGGTATGGCCTCGGCACAGTTGTCTGCCTTGTACGCGGCGAGGCCACGGGTCTTGAGGCGTTCGAACGTGGGAAGTGAGACGGACATGGTTCAACTCTTATAATAACGAAGCAGCCAGGATAACAAATGGATCAAACATGCATCCGTATTACGAAGTCAGTGCGTTTTTGTGAGTTGCGTTCATTGTTCCCCCCGCCTCTTCTCAAACGTCTTCAACTCCCTCATGACACCCAACAATTCCTGTTTGTGATCATCGAAAAACGCGTCAGGGTTCGGCAGTTCCACGTCGTCCTTGGTCGTGATTCGTGGCGGGTCGAATCCATAAGACCGAACGGAGAACACGACCTTATAATCCGGCGTGACGTACGCCACATGGCTCCAGTCGGCCAAAATCGTCATCGTCCGCGTCGAATCGCCGTAGAGATCGATCCCGCAAGAATGATCAGCGGGCGGGTTGGTAACACCGAGCAGGGGCATGAGCGTCGCAGGCATGTCCAAGTGGCTGGTGATCGTATCGACGGCCCGCGGGCTTTTTCCAGGCACCCAAAGCACAAACGGCGAACGCGTTTGCTCCTCGCTGAAGGTGGAGTTGTGGCCCCAGCGGCCCTTCTCCATGAACTCCTCGCCATGATCGCCGGTGACCATCACGATCGTGGAATCCATCAGGCCCCGCTGTTCCAGATGATCGATCACCCGCTTGACCTGCATATCCATGTGGTGGCAGGCGTTGACATAGCGATTCTTGATGAGGCCGATCTCGCGGTCGAGATCCATCGTCGCGTAATTCAGATCTTTCGCGAATGGTTCGACAATGACCGCGTCCGGCGGGAAGTGATAATTCGCGTGCGGCGACTCGAAGAACATAAAGGTCATGAACGGCAACGCCGAATCGCGCTTATCAATACTCTCGAGCATGGCGGTGACTTGATTCTGGTCGCAGCGCCACTGCGGCAGACTGTTGCGCTCGTGCAGTCGCTTAGGGTCAACTTTTGAAAAGATTGTCTGATCAAACTCCGGATACGAAAAACCGGCGCTCGTGAAGAGTTCCATCTGGTATTTCTGTTCGAGCAGCACGTCAATCAACACCGCCCCCCGATTCTCACCCAGGCACGTGAACCAATAGGAGCCGTAGAGGCCGGAGAACAACGAAAACATCGCCATGCGCGTGCCGTTGCCACCGCTGTAATGCTGCCGGCACCAGAGTGATTTCTGCGCCAGGGCCCATGTTGACGGCATGATCGTTTGAGTGAGCATATCCCAGCGAAGCGACTCGCCGATGAGGAAGACGATGTTATGTGGTTTCTCCGGCGGCCTCGCCTGAATCGGTTTGAGTGGATAAACAAGTGTGCTGGCGTCGAGGTCCACGGTCATGCATGCCGAGCGGGAAACATCCATCCCCATCTTCTCGGCCAACGTGGAGAATGTGATCGGAACGTACAACGGAAAAACATTCGAGGCGAAGAGGATCGGCGTGTAACCGCGAATGAAGCTCACCCCATACGCCACCTGCCCGAAAAGGCCGAACACGAGCAACGCCGCGACCCCGCTCACCAACATCCGCCGTCTGAACAGAAGGGAAAGCCGATGGCGTATGCGAGGGGCATAGAGGAGCACGGCGAGCATTCCCGCCTGCATGGCAACAATGCCAAGGATGATCAGGATGAACGTGAAGGTCGTGGGAGCGCTGCTTCCGAGCGATTCGATTCCACCGCGAGTAAACACCAGATTCAGGACAAATCCGTTGAGGTGGAATCCATAGATGTGAAAAATAAACCGATCGGCATAAAGCCCCACTTGCAATGCGGAGGCGAGAAAAACGGACAGGAGACAGAAGGCGATCGCACAGGTGGTTCGGCGCCGATCGGCGAATGTGCCGGGTTTCTTACGAGAAATCAGCAATAATGCCGCAATCCAGAGAAGCAGGGCGACCGGAACAAGATAGGCCGCTCCGTATGCCATGAGCGAAGCGCCGATAAACAACTTCGTCACCCAATGCGCATAATGGACATCCCGGAGATATCCCAGAATGTTGACCAGGAGCGCGACATAAGTCACCAGCAGGTAAGTGCTAAGAATGTGTTTAGCCGAACGAACATCGCGCATGGCGTATCCATCTTCCCAGCGGGAGCAACGTGGCGGACCTAACAAGGCGATTCGCCTTGCCTTCGCGATTACTTGCTTTCTTTCTGCCCCGCGCTTTTCACGGCGTTCAATTCCGCACGCAGCGCGTCGAGTTCGTCCATGTCCTTGGCGTGTTCGGCCTGACCTTCAGCCTCGATCAGGGCGTCGATCTCTTGATCGGTCACCACCTCGGCCGGAACGTTGGCCGTGTCGCTTGCGGCGATGTCTTCGACCGTCTCAAGGAACATGCTCATCCGCTCTTCCATGCTCTGGCTCTGGGCCATGGCCTTTTCCCATTCAAGCTGCGTCTTTGCCAGATCCGTCTCGCCATACATGCGGCTAATCTCGCCGGCCATGGTGCTCATGGCACTCACAAAATCGCTCGACGCCTCAGCCTGACGCTTGATGAGCAGTGCGTTTTTCACGGCGAGCAGTTGCCGCTCCAGCATCTTCTTGATCGTCGCGGTCTTCTTGAGTGAATTGCGGATAAAGACATACTGCCCATTGTCGCCAATCTCCTTCGCGCGGCGGGCGTTCTTCACGAACTCGTCAGTGAACTTGTTCTGCTCGCTGACGGCCTTCTCGATGCGGCGGATACCCTGGCGAATCTTGATGTCGCGCTCGATCCGGCGCTCTTCGGCGGATTTGAAAAGGCTCATGGTGATCTCCTGTTCAGCGCCGCACGGCGGTCCCTACTCGCTGGCCTTGTGTCGCTCGCGCACGCGGCGGTCGGCTTCGTCAAAAGCCTGACCCGCGTCGCCGATCAGTCCGGTATCCATCTGCTCCCAGACATCGAGTACCTGCTTCGAACCCGGCGTGAGAATGCTTTCGCCATCCTCGCCGCCGATCTGGAGCATGGAGTCGAGCCGATCCTGATACATCTCGGCGGTGATTTCGTCGCTGGCGATCATCTTCTCCAACGCCACAAGGTCCTTCTCGCCAATAAGCCCCAGCTTCGAGCCGCGGGCCTTCGCCTTCTCCGCATTCTCGCGAAGCATGCGCATCCGCGTGACGGTAATGGCTTCCTTGCTGCGAATGTTGAGCTGGCGCGACGTAAGCAACTGCTCCGTCGTCTTCAGATCGAACTCCTGCGCAAGGACGCGCCGCACCTCGGGAGCTTTCTCCTGTCGGCCACGATCGAAAATCTCCTGCTTCTTCGTGGCCAGATCGGTGACTCGCTTGAGCAGTTGATCGCGCTCACGATTGAGCAGCAACTCCTGCCGGCGAAGCTCCTGCCGCGTCATCTGCGACAGCGCCTTGTTCTTTTTTGTAAGCCAGTCGAAAAGGGCCATGGGTTCCTGGATTCGGGGACTACTCGGCCTGCGCCGGGCCGCGTTCTTTCTTCGCCTCTGGAATATTCGGCAATGACGGGGTCGGGGCTCGTATCCCTTCAGGCTTCTCCACCGCCGGCTTATCGCCTTCCAATTCCTTAAGGATCGCCGCCTCATCCTCTGAAACGGCCGATTGCGCCAGCCCGACTTCAAGGTCGCTGACCAGCCCGTCGCTCACGGTAAGTTGCTCGAGAATCTCCTCGGCGTTCACCGCGGCCTCGGTCAACTCATCGCTCGACGGCAACTGCGCCACACTGCCGGCCTGCGCCAGTTCGAGGTTATGAATGTGTGTGCTGATGATGTTGATCTGCTTGCTGACGACGGCCGCGCTGGTGTTGCAGCGGGAAATGTCCTTCCGCATGTGCGCGATCTGCGCCGCGAGGCGACGTTTCACCACGTTCGACGACGCGCTCTTTCCCTCGGTGACGAGTTCCTGCTCACGCTTCTCCAACTTGCCGATGTCGTCGTACATCCGGTCGAGGCGCGTGGAGAGGGCGGCGCGCCGCTCCTTCAGCACGTTCACCTTTGCCGCCTCATCGCCTTCCTTCGAGAAGAGGCTCTTGATCCAATCCGTGAGGGACATTGAGTCGTCCTCCTTCGTCGGCAGCGATGCCGCGCCGCGATACAAAATCACGTCGCCAGCCTGCCGCGTCACGCGCAGTTCAGGGTCGGATTTGGCCACCGACTCGAAACCAGCCTGCGCCACTGTAAGCGGAATGCCGAGGTCTTTCGCGAGGTCGGCCGCCGAAAGCCCGCCGACGAGCAGATCGGTGCTGCGAGCCTCAATTTCGCGCCGCACGCGGTCGACCTTCTGCGTCGGGCCTTCCGGGTCGAACAGTTTTATCAGACGCTCGTCCAACGGGCCACCGGGGCTGCCCGTCTTCCAGCCGCCCTCCTTGGTCGGCTCGACCAACACCACCCGGACATTCGGCAATCCGACCGGAGTATTCCAGGCATCGGCCGCAAACCCGCTGGGGCTGCACACGCCGATCACGTGCGGGGCGCGGCCATCGCGGACAAGGCTGCGCACATGCTTATCAAGCGTTACGAAGTTCACCGGTTCAACGCGGGCCTCGCCATCGAGCAGCGGACCGGGCGGCGCGAGCACTGTCGCAATCGTGACGCTCTTCAGCTTCTTCCAGAAAATGAACTGCCGCTCATAACCGCGAATCGTGAATCCGCGCCCCTGCGGTAGCGCATCGAATTTCTTGCGGTCGAAGATTCGCCGATCCACCATCGCCGCGCGAACCTGTTCGGCGCGGTCGTGATCCTCGCGCGCAAAGGTCGTTCCGGCAAAGGTCTTGCTACCGGCAGCCTTGATGTTGGACTGCACGCCCGCAAGAAAGCCGGACTCGGCTTCAACGGCTTGTTCAATGGCGGATTTCATGCGCGCCTCGATCTCACGTGCGGCGTCATACAATCCGAGCACAACGGCGCAAGCCTTGTGGCATGTCGCGTAATCGATCGACTCGGAAGAAACTTGGTAATCGAACGCCGCACAAACCGCGGGCTTGCGCCTCGCGGCTCGGATTGATGGCGCGAAGCGGAAACGATTCTACGCATCACGCCTCTTTCCACACATGCGGCAGAATCGGGCGTGACGGGGGTTCGCGGTCCGGCATTGTGAGTTCGTGCACTCCCAGAAACCGATCCGGGCTGCGTCGTCCTCACCCCAACCGCACGTCCACTTAAACGCCCCGGCAATTGAATACACAATGAATACCGCGCCGATTAAGAAGAAGATCAGCGTGACCATTGGAGGCATACCCGTCGTCCAGAAAAACATGGCAGATCACCTCACTCCCGTCGGGAGCGGCGCGCCACAACCCACACAAAAACGATCGTCCGTCCGCGGCACAGCGCCGCATTCGCCGCACTTGCGCACCTCCGCAACCAGTTGCACACCGCAGAGGATGCAGAAGTTGTCGCCTTGTTGTGCCTCCCCGCCGCAGGCTGGGCAGGATCGCTTCGACTTCCTCGGCCCCGGAATCGGTGGCGGCGGCGGCACACGGCCGTCACGCTCCACGCGCACCGGTCCGCCCGCACCACGGGCCATCGGCGGCAGCGA
The DNA here is from genome assembly GCA_964605185.1 of uncultured Planctomycetaceae bacterium. GTDB lineage: Bacteria > Planctomycetota > Phycisphaerae > UBA1845 > UTPLA1 > JACRIM01. The sequence goes on along the minus strand of CAZSBF010000007.1, from coordinate 11,096 downwards.
CGCCTGGATCACCGGCGGCACGCTCATCGTGTCGATCATGGCAAGTGCTTCAGTCGCGCTGGCGATTCGCCGCTCGCGCCGTGTGTAAAGCTTTGAATACAGATTGTCGATCCACGACGGCAACCCCTCGCGCACATGCGACGGCAGGTCGCCGCCCGTCGGCCGCTGGCCGGTCACCATCTCAAACAGCACCACGCCGACCGAATACAGATCGCTTCGCGCGTCGGTCTCGCCGCCATCGCGCTGCTCAGGCGCCATGTACGCAAGCGTGCCCGAGATGCTCTTGCCATCCTCGGCGAGCAAACTGCCGGATTGCACGATGCTCGACGCCGTAATCTCGCCGACCTGGCCAAGACCGAAGTCGGTCACCTTCACATCGTCGGGCGTAAGAGTCTCCGGCTTCTTGGTGTGCCCGCCGACGATAAGCACATTCGCCGGTTTGATGTCCCGGTGGATGACGTTCGATGCGTGAGCGTGCTCCAGCGCGCGGAGGATGCCGCACAAGGCGCTCCGTACACATTGAACCGGCAGGCCTGATGGGCTTTTCTCGATCAGCTTATCCAACGAAGGACCGTCGACGAATTCCATCACCAGATAAGGCGTGTCGCCGTAAGGATCAAGCCCGAGGGCGCGGACGATGTTCGCATGCTTCAACCCGTGCACGGTGATACCCTCGCGCTGCAGATTGCGCACGAAGCGCGAATCGGTCGGCACCTTCACCGCCACGCGCTCGGTCTTCCACACATGGTGATGCGCGCGCCACACCTGGCCGAAGCTGCCCGCGCCGAGCAACTCCTCCAGCACGTATTCGCTGATCCGATCACCTTGTTTTGGCCCTTGCATGGTTACCCTCCCGGCGATTCGACAAAGCAGCCCGCGTTACGCGTCGGCCTGTCTCGCCAGGGATTCACAGATTACAAAATTATACGCGGCCGCTGCGGCGAACCCAAGAAACACGACAAACCACGATAACGAGCCGACGATGCCGCCGCCCGCCAGATACAACGCAAACGCGATATCAACCGCACAATACGCGGTGATGACAACAACGCCGATCGCACCGGCCGACTGCGCCGACTGCATCCGAGCCTGTCGCGCCATCAACGGCTGAATGAAAAGATAGCTGCTCCACGGCAACGCCGCCGCGACAACGATCCAAAGCAGCGACATCTTCACCACATGCCACCCGGCCTGCAGCGCTTCAGGGTGCTGGTAACACCAGAAGCCGCCGCCGGCCATGGCGACAAAGATGAGGGCAGTGGCGACCTTGCCACCGACGAATTTTCCCAGTTCAGCGAGTATCAACAATCACCTCAGTCGTTCGATCGGTTCTTGGCGGAATCCCACGCCGTTTCGAGCACTGTCAGCAGCACTTCAAAGAGTAACTCAAACAGGCACTCCGGCATGGCCGAAAAAACGTCCTTTCACCCTCATAAATATAGCAATCCCTGCGGGTTGCACCCCTACAATCCGGGGACATCTTTCTAACCGTGCGACTTGACGGAACCCTTGTTATCCCCGACACTTACGGACCGTATTCACTGGACAAAACCGTTACGCCGCCAGTCGCCCGATCGACCGGGCGTTTCGTCGGCGGTAGCACCACGCAGGAACCACTCATGCCGAAAGCATCCGACATCCGCAAGGGCCAAGCCGTCATCTGGGAAAACCAGCTCTACATCGTTCAAGAGGCCCAACGCGTCGCCAAGGGCAACTGGCGCAGCTACATGCAGATGAAGATGCGCAACTTCAAAACCGGCCTCACCCTCGACCAGCGCATGAACATGGACGAAAAGCTGGACACGCCGCATGTCGAAGACAAGCCGATGGAGTTCCTCTATCGCGAAGGCGACAGCTTCATCCTGATGGATATCACCTCGTTTGAGCAGACACCCGTCTCCAAGGACATCATGATCGACGCCGAGTTGTACCTCAAAGGCAACGAGCGATGCGTCGCGAAGTTCATGGAAGGCACGATTATTAGCGTCGATCTGCCGAACACCGTCGAACTCGCCGTCACCGACACCGCCCCGCAGGCCAAAGGCGCGACCGTTACCAATCAAAGCAAGGACGCCGTCATGGAGACGGGCCTGAAGATTCGCGTCCCGCCGTTCATCGAAATCGGCGAGATGCTCCGCATCGACACGCGGACCGGCGAATACATGGAACGCGCCTAAGCGCAACTGTTGCCTGAATGGTGGCATCTCTCCACGAACCATTGCCATACCCTCTCGCATGGAACCTCATCCCGCTGCTCGGCGGGCTGGTCGATTTCTTCATGGGGGTATTGGGGAAAGTCGTCGCCATATTCTGGTGCCCCGGCCTGCCAAAAAGGGCTGAATCGGACAGACGCCGGCGACGCGGCATCACCTTCATCCTCGGCGGCATTGAAGGCCCCAGCATCTACAACTATTCCATCGCCATGGGCGTCCTCAGCGGCCGATATCGCGGGGCCGTGGTCCGGTTCGACTGGAACGCGGGCCTCTTTGGCCTGCGCTCGCTGGTGAATCTGATGAGCCGGCGGCACCACGAGAAGCAATCCGACCGATTGGCCAAACGGATCGTCGAGCACGCTCAAGCGCACCCGGATTCACCCATCAGCCTCGTCGCCCAATCAGGCGGCTGCTTCGTCGTGATTCGTGCGTTGGAAAAACTGCCGGACGATGTGACCGTGCATGTCGCGGTATTGCTCGCCGCGTCGACCTCGCCTGGCTATGACATCACCCTCGCCGCCTCCCGATGCAATCGCGCGATGATCTCCATCGGCGCACTCGGCGACTTCTTTTTCCTCGGCATCGGCACGATGATCTTCGGCACGTCAGACCGCGTCTGGTCCCCGTCGGCCGGACTCGTCGGCTGGCATTACAAGCACCCGCGATTCGTCGAATCGCGCTGGCACCCGTCGTGGACACGTTTGGGATACGTGGGAAATCACGTCACATCGTCGGCCGCGCCGTTTGTTCGCGAGGTCGTGACGCCGTTGCTGGCGTAGCACAGCCAGGCAAGATAGTTTGTGTCACTTGAGGAGCTTCGCAATCTCAGAGCGAATCTCTTTGGCTTCCTCATCTCCCGACCAGCCTTGCCAGACTTTGACGACAATTCCGTTGCGGTTGATCAGGATAGTTCGAGGTATCGCCCTGGCCTGATAGGCCTTCGCGGTTTCCTTCTTGGGATCGTGAAGAACCTGATAGGTCATTTTTTTCTTCTTCGCAAACCTTGCAATGTCCTCCATCTTTGGCTCTGACGAAATTGCAAGAATGGTTAGATCATCGGACGGGTGTTCCGAACGAAGATCCCTTAGGAATGGAACCTCCTGGACACATGGTCCGCACCACGTGGCCCAAAAGACAACAAGCACCGGGCGTTCTCCCTTAAAATCGCTCAGTTTCACGATGTTCCCATCAATCGCCGCAAGTGAGAAGCTTGGCGCGTCATTCCCCTCAAGTTTAGGCGGCGGGGCAAATCGCGGATCGTCCGGCGAGATAAACGTCGCGCCGGCAGGTGGAATGAACTCAAAATCGCGATCCGTAATCTGTGGATTCACGACAACATTGCGGTAATTGACTTGGCGCTGAGCCGACATCATGTTTAGCGCCAGAACTCCTCCGGAAAAGGACTGAGACTCACGTATTGGTAGAAATGAACTCGGATCAAAGTATATCTTGAATACTTCTGTACCACTGCCATAGACCGCACCCTCCGGATGCGAATGATCGAGCACCGTTTTAGTTGCGTGACAATGCCTTCCGCCGATCGTGCGCCCACGTATTGTCTTGGTCGATGGTTCGTTAATTATCCGTTGCAACCATGTTTGTTCAGGCGCTTCCGAGCCCAACCAGCTTCTACCATAACGTGGTGCCAACATTGGGCCGTACTTGTTGGTGACTAATAATTGCCGAACAAAAGATTCATCAGGCTTGTCCATTTGGGCAAGGGGGTAGGCGGTCCATTCGTTCTTGTCAGCAACCCATTCCATCATCTGTTTGCCGTCGCATACAACGACCCAATACTTCGATGACTCACGATATGCCTCGACGCGGGATCGCAAACCATTGTCCATTAAGACCCTTAGATTGATCACACTTGGGGTATCAGGCGACTTCGAAATTCCATGGTTTGTCGCTTGCACCAACGCTTCAAAAGAAAGTGAACTCAAGCTCTGGAAGGCGCCCCGTACTCGCTGGGCAAGTTCCGGTTTCCGAATCGGTTCATGATTATCGATGCCCCTCGCAATTAGAATGGCGAGACATAGCCACGCGTGCATTGTTGTCTCCTTAGTTACTCAGAACGAATTCATGGCTCACAAAAAAATGGCATTGCCGCTCACTTAACCGTGAGCGGCAATGCTTCATTACTCAAGAGTTAAGGCAATTAACGAGCGCCGTATTACACGCGGCATCGCAGTTAATCCTCCCCTGTGAAAACGGGGTGGGATGACTGATGATGCAAGCGGCTCGGCAGTCGATAAATTGAATAAAACATGCAACAGTTCCTGGAATATCCTTGGTTACTGCTGTCATTGCGCGTAGTGCCGAAAGAAGTTCGACGAGCACATCATCGTTCTGTTGTGATGTAAGCACGAAAATCTCGCCGCCAGATGCTATGTAACTTCCATAGTCAGGGTTTTGTGTGTCAACGATTTGATCAGCCACGACTACTAGATCCCACGGCCCGTTTACCAATTCCTTGTAAAAGTCTTCTTCTACGGTCGTCGAAGTCACGGTAGCGCCGCCGCTCTCCATGTCATCCACCATGTCGTCGATATCCTGATTGGACCCGTTCGACGGATGCCAATAAAGTACGGTCTGCCCCATGACGGACGACGCGCAAAGCAGGAAGCAACAAACCAAAGCGATTCGGATCGTTTTCATCGAAGTTTCCTTTCTCATTTCTTGTCTTTTCGATTAATGCGTCCGCGCGTATTTCGCCTGCCTACCGAACCCACTGTAATTTTCCTCGCTTTCTCGGGCTTCGCAGCCGGCGGGGTGAGATGCGCCTGCTCCGTGCAGGTCTCACTCGTGCCACGCGCTCGATCCGAAGTATGCAGATTTAGGGGAGAAGAAAACAAGTCGGTATTTAATATGACGTCATGGTTACTGTCAGCAACTTTGCCGTCATCATTTCTATCGTCGGTCAGTGCCGTGCCCGTTCTTGCGGACGCGAAGACTCGCAGCAAGAGTTGTGTTCGATCCGCGACGCCTAACCGCTGGAAAATGCGATTGAGGTAAGTGCGTAATGTCGAAAAGCCGATGCCTAATTCAGCCGCAATTTGCTTGTCGCCCTTTCCTGCGAGAATGCCCAGCGTGATTCGCAGTTGCTGCGGTGACAGCTGCAAGCCAATCAGCGCAGGTTGCCAGTCGAAATCGCATTTCCCTTTCTGCGGCGGTTGTGCGTACATGTCGGCCCTTCACAAGATGTACAAGTTACGGCAAGCGCAGAACTCGAAACGGAATTGACCAAGAAAGGTATACCCGGTTGAATCCGGGACGATGGTCACATGTTCGTGCTTTCGAACGGGGGGGGGGGATTCATAGTCAGCCTCCAGTACAACCAATGAATCGTCAGTGCCAATTAGTAGTCACTACTTGGCACCTACGCTGTCATTGTACAAAGTTGAACGAGGATGTCAATCTATTTAACAAATTAAACAAGACATCAACTGTGACGCCTAGACGGCACCACATCCCGCGAATCCCGCTAATCAACTATTGGGCAAGCTCTTACAGCCGATGACACGCCAGGCAAAGACTGCTTCGCTGATTCGATCGAACCAGCATCGATGGGTGGCGCTCGGTGTTGTGCGGATCGTGACACGACGTGCACTGCACACGCCCGCCCGGCAGGCGCATGCGTCCGTCCGACTCCACCTCCGCCGGACTGTGATACTTCGCATCGACCACCGGATACTTCGCCCCGATCGGATGGCTCGTCAGAGGGCGTGAGCCATATTGCTGACTGCCCAGTTGCCCGGTCCACATCAGCGAATGGCTCGACGTATAGACATCCGGCGCGGTCACGCCATCGTGGCAGCTCAAACACAGGATGCTCGAACTATTCAGCTCATCCCCGAACGCCTGACGAAGCGACGCCGGCTGTGCCGAGCGTGGGTCGCGATCGAGCAGCGGCGCACGCGTCGTCGTCATGTGCGGCGTGTGACAGGTCAGGCACAAATCGCGCGGATTTCGCGGATCGCGGGAAAAGTCGTGCTTGCTGCCGATCAGCCCCCCCGCGAACGTATCGCGCAATTCCGGCGGGACCTCCCACTTGGCCTCCGTGGCCGGCATCGTCGTCGCCCGGCCTCCGCGCGGTGCCTCCACACACGCCAGAGGCGAAAGCACAAACACCCAGATCGCAAGGCCGAAAAGTACGCACCACGGGCTGCCGCACAAAGACCGGCAGGCCCGTTCGCGCGTCGTGGTTTTGCAGTATGATCCCATCAGTGTTCGGGGACAGACTATACGCCGCGCGCCGGTGTCGATCAAGACGCACCGCGCGGTACGCTGAAGCGCGCTCGGCGCGGTGAGCGCGCGATGAGCCTCCCGACCCATGGGGCGGCATGCGGACGTTTTGTTGCCCGATGGCCCACCCGATCGTGCGATGGCTTTCCGCGACCCTGCCGCTCCTCGCCGCGGCCGCATTCGCACGTGCCGATGACACCAGCGAAACTCCCACATCGCAACCAGCGATCGTCGATGCACCTCCTCGAAAATTCCGATTCATGAGCATCGACGAACTCACCGCCGACCTCGGGCTGGACATCGACTTCAATCGCCGGCACGTGCGAACGGAAAAAACGAGCTGGCTCGGCCCGCCCGCCTATCGCCAACGCAACGAGTCGCGCATCTTTCAGGAAACACTCGGCCTGAACTCCAACGGCAGCCTCATCGACGAACGCGTTCTCAAATACGACGCGATGGCACGATTTGGTCTCTCTCAGGAGCGCTACCAGGAAGACACGCCCGGCCTAAGCGGCGATGAAACCAACCCTCACGGCCAGATCCTCGAATACGACCTGCGCCTGCAAGCACTGCCCGTCGGCAAAGTCTCCGCGAATGCCTTCGCATCCAAGCTGGAGGACCGCCTCACGCGCCCCTTCCTGCCCAGCATGGATCGCGTCCGCGAACGCTACGGCGGCCAGGTCTTGTACAACGATGCGAAGCTGCCCATGTCGCTCACCTTCGAGCATCTGTACGACGATCTCGATGGCAGCCGGTCCTTCTTCTACGACGACAGCCAGCAGCGTGCCGAAGACTCCCTCCGCTACGAAGCCACCTGGCAGGCCACGACCAACCATTCAATGAAGTTCAACTACGAATACATGGATCGCGATGAGCAGTATTCCGGCACGCGGGATCATTTCAGCAACCGCCACAACTACCTCTCTCTGCTCGACACCATCCAATTCGGCGATCAGGGCCGCAATCGCCTCGAAACGCTGGCCCGCTACGAAGATGAAAAAGGCGACTGGGCCCGCGATGTCGCCGAGTTCGCGCCACGTCTGCACCTGCAACACACCGACGACCTCTTCACCACCTATGGCGTCCAATGGCTCAAGGAAAACTTCCAGCAGCTTCAAAGCAAGACCGCCCGCGCCGACGTCGGCGTGACTCACACCCTGGCCAACGCCCTGACCAGCAGCATGAACCTCTATGGCCTGACACAGGACGTCGATGAGAATGCCGACAGCAAGGAATGGGGCGGCCTCACCAACTTCGCCTTCAGCAAAGACAACGACCTCGGTCGCTTCTCCAGCAACCTTTCCTACAACCACACTAATTACAGCTCCAACGACGGCGACCGCGAGGGAATCGTCACCGGCGAATCCGTCACCTTCACCGACCCCCTCCCGGCACTACTGTCACACAACGACGCCCTGCCGTGGACCATCGTCGTCACCGACGTCGCCCGATCGCGCGTGTTCTTATTTGGCCGCGACTACACCATCATCCCGATCGGCCGCACCGTAAGCCTGCAGCGCGTCTTCACCGGGCAGATTCTCAATCGCCAGACGGTGCTCGTCAGTTATGTCTATCGCGTCTTCAACAATTTCGCCGTCCGCCGCGATCGCGTCGATCTTCGAATTCAGGAGGATTTCAAAGGCGGCTGGACGCCGTACTACGCCGGTTCCATTCAAGAAGAAGACGTCAGCCGGAGCAGCTTCCAACTCTACAACACCGACCGCGACGTAAACCGCCACCGCGTGGGCATGACCTACAAACAAAAACGCTGGTCCACCGGCGTCGAATACGAATTCAACGACGACAACATCGACCCCTATCAGGCCGTTCACGTCAACGCGGATGCCGTGCTGCTGGAAGATGCGAAGCAGCAGGTGAATGCCCGCGGAACCGTGTCGCAATTCGACTTTGACGGGCTGCACGACCTTGAACCGCGCGACACCGTTCTCCTCGACCTCGGCATGAACTATCGCTATCTCCTCGGCCGCAACATCGAGGCCAACGCCAACGCCGCCTATCGCTACGAGGATGATTCGCTCTTCGGCCGAACCAACGGCGTCGATCTCCGCGGCAATCTGGCCTGGCGTGTCGGATTGTTCACGGTCTCAATCGAATTAGAATACGAAACACTGCACCTGCCCAACTCGGAGGATGATTCGTTTGGCGTCTGGATTCGCGTCCGCCGCGAAATCCCCATCATCGGGAGTGCACGATCATGATGAATGCGCCGATGAAACTTTGCCGCCTAAATCGATGCCTGCTGCTGCCACTGGCACCGTGGCTCATCGGCTGCCAGGGCCCGCTCAAACCGATCTTCCCCGAAACCATCCCTCCGGTCGTCTGGCCGAAATCGCCCGATCAACCGCGCATCCGCTTCATCGGCCAACTCACCGGCGAGGAAAGCCTCCACGCGCCTGCCAAGGGCCTGCAAGTCTTCGGCGAAATCTTCACCGGCCCCAAGCCCAAGATTGGTTTCTCAACACCGATGGCCGTGATCGCAAAGGACGACCTCGTCTTTGTCGCCGACGGACAGGCCCAGACCGTGTACCGCATGGACCTCGCCGCGCGAACCATCAGCCCCATTCGCGTCGCCGCGGGAAAGCCGCTGGAGTGGCCGATCGACATCGCGTTCATGAAGGACAGCCTCGTCGTCGCCGACAGCAAGCGCGCCGCTGTCTTTGTGTTCGACATGCTTGGCGGCTATCAACGAACCATCGGTGCAGGCCAGTTGACCCGTCCGGCCTCGATTTCCCACGACGCGATCACCGACGAGCTGGCCGTGGTCGATAGCGCTGCCCACAACTGCAAGATTTTCGACTCCACCGGAGCGAAGAAACGAACCATCTCCGCACGAGGCTCCGCGCTCGGCGAAATCAATTTCCCCACCGGCATCGCTCGCGTGCTGGATCGCGGCTTTGCCATCGCCGACTCCATGAACTTCCGCATTCAGATACTCGGCTCCGACGGAAAGCCGCTGATCTCGTTCGGACACAAAGGCGACGCCGCCGGCGATTTCGCCCTGCCGCGCGATGTCGCCACCGATTCCGAGGGACACCTTTACGTGCTCGACAACCAATTTGAGAACATCCAGATCTTCGACGATCAAGGGCAGTTGCTCATGTCCTTCGGCCAGGAAGGCCGCGGCCCGGGCGAGTTCTACCTCCCTTCCGGCATCAGCATCGACGACCGGGATCGCATCTGGATCGCCGACACGTACAATCGCCGCGTGCAAGTCTTCCAATATCTAAAGGAGCCGCAGCCGTGACGACACTCTTTGTCACAGCGCCGGTAGCTTCCGGTCCCCTCCCCTTTAGAAGGCGAGGGTTAGGGTGGGGTCTCGTGTTGCGCGCAATCACCCATTCCTACTCAATACTCTTCCGCACCCAGCCGTCCGGTCCCCTCCCCTTAAGAAGGGGAGGGCTAGGGTGGGGTCTGGGTATGTGCGCGATCGCTCTGCTTTTCGCAAACGTCCTCCGCGCCGACGACACCGTCGTCAATTCCAAACACGACCTCTCCACCTTCGGCCCCGGAAACGTCCGCGCCATCAACGAGGGCGAAGTCTGCATCTTCTGCCACGCCCCGCACAACGCCAGCCCCCAGGCGCCCCTTTGGAATCGTTACAACCCCACGACCTATTACCGAATCTACAACTCCAGCACCACCGACGCCCGCATCGACCAGCCCGGCGGGCCCAGCAAGATGTGTCTTTCCTGCCACGACGGCAGCATCGCCATCGGCCTCGTGCTCAACCGCCCTCCCACCGACCCCATCGCCATGACCCAGCCCTTCATGCCGACGGGGCCGTCAAACCTCACCAACGACCTCTCCGATGATCACCCCATCGGCTTCCGATACGACCGGCAGCTCTCCAACCGCGATCATCAGATCCGCTCCCCCGACCTCGTCGACGAACGCATCAAGCTCGGCCAACGCGGCCAGCTCGAATGCACCGCCTGCCACGACCCGCACAACAACGAAATGGGCAACTTCCTCCGCATCACCGATCGCCAATCGGCCCTCTGCAACACCTGCCACCGCATGGATGGCTGGGAAATCAGCTCACACGCCAACAGCCCGCGCACCGTGCAGGTCACCTCCACCAACGGCGTCAAACTCCCCTTCCGCTCAATGAGCGAAAACGCCTGCTCCACCTGCCACGTCGTTCACAACGCCCCGCATCGCGAGCGCCTCCTGCGCGACCGCCCGTCCGACCTCTGCATCACCTGCCACGACGGACTCGGCGGCATCAGCATTCAGGACACGCTCAACAGTCGCAGCGGCCACACCTTTAATCGCCTCGCCGACCTTCATGATCCGAAGGAAAACCCGCTCATCATGCCGCGCCACGTCGAATGCGTGGATTGCCACAACCCGCACTCCGTCCGCCCCAGCCCGCTTTCAAACGCCCTGCTTCTGGCTGATCGCCGCGGCCCCCTCCTCCCCGGCGCGATGAGCAACACCCCCGGCGTCAATCTCCTCGGCGCACCCGTCGAGGAAGCGAACTTCTATTACGAAGTCTGCTTCCGCTGCCAAGCCGACAACCCGGTCACCGTTCGACCGCGCATCAACAGGCAGATCGATACATACGGAAACATCCGGCGGCAACTCCTCCCGACCACGGCCTCGGCGCACCCGGTC
>CAZSBF010000006.1:0-66790 GCA_964605185.1 uncultured Planctomycetaceae bacterium | reverse complement strand
ACCACACGCTTGCCGATCCGGCGAATCCCCACCACCGGCCGCCCAACGGCCGCTTCAATCGGCGGTTCCGTCGACCGAACCAGAAACGGACTGCCCACCCGAACCCCCTCCAACGTCCGCCCGACAACCCGCTCCTCAAGGCAGCAGCGATAAAGCTCAATATCCGGCAGCTCGGGCATGTGCGCAACTATAAATCTGGCATGGGTTTGTGAGAAGCCTCCGCCTCGACCACACCCCCATCCCCACACCTCCGAGGCCCCAAGTCCCCATACTTTTTCCCCTTCGATTCAGGGGAATGGTCCTGCCCCAACTTCCGTTGTAGACGAAGGAACCGTGCGGGGCGTCCCTCCACATCGCCGATGCACGACCAGTAACAACCGGTAAGATGCTCGCCCCGCCGGCTGCGATTCCCGCATCGCCGCCCGGGCGACTCAGATACGAATTGTGTTCAAACTCACATTCATGAAGGAGTTACCGTCAATGAAGATTCGCACCTTTGCAATGCTGGCCGCCGTGACGGCCCTGTTCGCCTCGCCCGCCCTCCGCGCCGGCGAGCCGACCGAAGATGAAATCCTCGACATCGTCAAAGCAGCCGACGATGCGACCAAGGAAGTCCAGGCCGTCGCCTACGAAGCCGAGTCGTTCGGTGACGGCGCACTGGCCGACCAAGCCCCCACCATCAAGGGCACGGTCAAGCTGAAGAAGCCCAAGGGCAGCATGCTGGGCGCCCTCACCGGCGGCGGTTTCCCCCCGATGCGGTGCGAAGGCTCCCTCAAGCGACCGGGCGGTGACGAAACAGTTAAATTCCGTGTCGCCACCGACGGCAAAATCGCCTATGTCGTGGACGACGACAAGAAGACCTTCACCAAGGCCGAAATGCCCGAAGGTCAGCGACTCCTCGGCCCGGCCGCAGCGCTCCTGTTTCAGGAATACGCCCACCCGACTCCGTTTTCCGACGAAATCAAAGCCGACGCCCGAAAGTACGAAGGCACCAAGAAGATCGGCGATGAAGAGTGTCATGTGATTTATGTCACGTACTCCAAGGCACAGGGCGGCGTCGAGGCCCGCTGGTATTTCTCCAAGAACGACCACCTCCCCCGCCGCGTCGATCGCATCGTGAAGCGCGATGACGAAGTCGGCGCCCGCTGCCTGCAACTCTCCAAGCTCGAAGTCGATCCCGAATTCAAGAAGAGCACCTTCAAGCTCAAGCAGCCCGAAGGCTACAAGGAGCGCGAGGTCGAAGGCAACGATGAGCCCGATGAGCCGCAGCTTCTCGCCGTCGGCAGCAAGGCCCCCGACTTTGAACTCTCCACCCCCGACGGCAAAACCGTCAGCCTCAAGGATCTCAAGGGCAACGTCGTCGTCCTCGACTTCTGGGCCACCTGGTGCGGCCCCTGCAAGGTCGCCATGCCCGGCGTCCAGAAGCTCCACGAGCAATTCAAGGACAAGCCCGTCAAAATCTTCGGCGTCAACACCTGGGAGCGCGGCGGCGACCCGGCCAAGTTCATGAAAGACAAGAACTACACCTACGGCCTCCTCCTCAAGGGCGACAAGACCGCCGACAAATACAAAGTCAGCGGCATCCCCACCTTCTACGTCATCGACCCGAACGGAAAAATCGTTCACGCGTCGAGCGGCATGAAGCCCGGCCACGAGAAGGAACTACAGAAGATCATCGAGAAGGCCATGAAAGACGCCGACGCCTGATCGATTGATACGTAAGGCAGAAGATCACTCAAGCCCCGGTCGAGAAATCGCCCGGGGCTTTTTTCGTTCACCCAATCCCCGCCACCTGCAGCATCTCAACATGCCGCGACACCAGCGCCGCCCGCAACCCCTCGTGCTCCGCGCGCCGCAAACCCGGATCACCTCGCACGATCTGCCCCGCATCGCGCTGCGCCAGCCGAAGCAGATCCGCATCCTCAATCAAATCCGCCACCCGCAGCTCCGGCAATCCATGCTGCCTCAAACCCAGCATCTCGCCCGGCCCACGAATCCGCAGATCCTCCTCGGCCACCTTAAACCCATCCGTCGTCTTCGCCAGCACCGCCAGCCGCTGATGCTCCGCCGCCGCCGGCGTCTCCGTCAAAAGAAAACAATGACTACGATGCGCCCCGCGACCGACGCGCCCGCGAAGCTGGTGCAACTGCGACAACCCAAATCGCTCGGCATGTTCAATCACCATGCACGTCGCGTTCGGCACATCAATGCCGACCTCAATCACCGTCGTCGCGACCAGCACCGCGACCCGCCCCGCCGCGAATTCCCGCATTACCGTCGCCCGCTCCTCGCCCTCCATCCGCCCGTGTAGCAAACCAACAGTGTGTTTCGAGAACACTCGCTGGCTCAGCCGCTTGAACTCCGTCGTCGCCGCCTTCGACTCCGATTTGTCCGACTCATCAATCAACGGATACACAACATACGCCTGCCGTCCCGCCTCCAACTCGCGGCGCACCGACTCCCACGCCGCTTCATGTCGCCCCGGCCCCATCACCTGCGTCGAAATCGGCGTCCGCCCCGGCGGCAGCTCCTCAATCGTCGTCACATCCAGATCACCAAACACCGTCAGCGCCAGCGTTCGCGGAATCGGCGTCGCCGTCATCACCAGATAATGCGGCGCCGGCCCCTTGCCGCGAATCGTCGCCCGCTGCCGGACACCAAACCGATGCTGTTCATCAATCACCACAAGACCAAGCCGCGCAAACGTCACATCCCCCTGCAGTAGCGCGTGCGTCCCGACGACGATGTCCATCTCACCTTGCGATATCGCTGCGAGCATCTCCCTCCGCTGCCGCGCCGGCATCCCGCCGACAAGCAACCCATGCCGCACGCGACTTCCCTCAAGATACGTCGCAATCGCCCGCGCATGTTGCTGTGCCAGCAACTCCGTCGGCGCCATGATCGCCACCTGATGCTTGTTCGCCACGGCCGTCAGCGCCGCATACAACGCCACCACCGTCTTTCCGCAGCCGACATCGCCCTGAAGCAACCGATGCATCGGCCGCGTCGTCGCCAGGTCCGCCGCAATCTCGTTCACTGCACGATCCTGACCCGCCGTAAGCCGAAATGGGAACCGCCGACGAATCCGCTGATCGATCTGCGGCGTACACGGCATCGCAACCGCCGTCTCCAGCGCCGATCGATTGCGCCGCGCCAGCGTCACGGCGATCTGCATCAACAGCAACTCGTCATACGCCAACCGCTTTCGGGCGGCCGCCAGCTCCCGTTCGTCCGTCGGCCGATGAATCGCCCCCAGCGCCTGTCGACGCGGAATGAGCCGCCGCTGCCGCGCAAACTCCGGCGGATACCACTCGCGAACCTGCCCCACCATGCGATCCAGATTCGCCGCAATCAGCCGCGCGATCAGGCGACTCGGCACTTCCATCGTCGCCGGATACACCGGCTCCAGTTTCGGCGGCAATTTCTCATCCACCGGCTGCGCGTCAATGCCGAGAACCTCAAATCGCGGGTTCACCATCTGAGGAAGTTGCTTAAACTCGGTGATCTTGCCCGTCGCCCGAATGTGCGTGCCCTGCTCAAGCTTGTCGAGCACATACTGCGCGTTGAACCACGTGAGCGAACATCGGCCCGTGTTATCCAGAAGCGTCGCCGTCACGCGGCTGTTCCGCCGCCCACCCTGCGATCGAATCGCCGCGATCCGCCCCACAACCGTCGCGATCATTCCCTCGTCAAGATTCTCAATCGTGCGAAACTCGTGCCGCTCATGCCGCGCAGGCAGATAGTCCAGCAGATTTCCGACAGTCTTGATGCCCAGCGCGGCGAACTGTTCGGCGCGGCGCGGCCCAACGCCCGGCAGGAATTGAATGCTGTCCTCAAGAAGAATTGCCCGCGGCGCCCCCGCGCGTGTCGCCATGGAAGTGGACGCCGCGCCGCTCATGGAATGATCAACTTCATGCCGACCGGCAGATCGTTCGGATCGCGAAGTCGGCGCTTGTTGGCCAGCCAGATTCTCCGCCACTGCCCCCGGTCGTTGTAAAACCGTTCCGACAGCAGCAGCAAGGTCTCCCCCTGCTGCACGACGTGAATGCGCCCCGGCATGTTCCCCGAATCCACGAACTCATCCACCGGCGTCGTCTGTGGCGGTGGCGTTGCAACCACCTGCCGAACCGGAGCCGTCGTCGTTGTCTCCTTAACAGGCGGGTCGGTCTTGCTCTCCTCGTTACAACCCCAGAGCAGGCATAACGTGAGAAAACAGGAATGAACTCGGCGAGGCATCATGGTTATTTACACAGCAACAAGTCGAGCATTTCCCCCGTGAATACCGGACCCATTCTCCCACCCGCCCCTGCATTGTCAACGCGACCCGCCCGCTCGCCGATGTAGGAACGCTGTCCGGGATCAGTCCGCGCGGAGACTCCGCGCCAATGCCGCCCCGGCCGCCGGAGTCACGCCATGGCCCTTCCGCTCTACGTCATCACGCTCATCCTCAGCTCATCGCTGCTCTTCTTCGTGCAGCCCATGGTCGGCAAGATGATCCTGCCGCTCCTCGGCGGCACACCCGCCGTCTGGAACACCTGCATGGTCTTCTTCCAGGCATGCCTGCTAGCGGGTTATGCCTATGCACACGGCAGCGGCGCGTGGCTCGGTGCACGAAAGCAGGCCTGGCTGCACCTCACGTTGCTGGCCATTCCGCTTTTTGTCCTGCCCATCCGATTCGGCATGGACGTCTCACCACCCGCCAGCGGGAACCCCGTGCTCTGGCTCCTCGTGCAACTCACCTTCTGCGCCGGACTTCCATTCTTCGTCGTATCGGCCAGCGCACCACTACTCCAGAAATGGTTCGCCCAGACCGGCCACCCGTCTGCAAAAGACCCTTACTTCCTCTACGCCGCCAGCAACGTCGGAAGCCTCGGAGCACTCCTTGGCTACCCGTTGCTCGTCGAACCAAACATGGCGCTCGGAGCGCAGACCACCGCGTGGTCCGTCGGCTACGGGCTGCTCGTCATGGCATTCATCTGCTGTTCGATCGCCCTGTGGCGCTCCAAGAGCAGCATCGCGTCGCCTGATGCCGCCCTCGAATCGTCGCCGCGCGTCTCCATCGGTTGGCCGCGTCGCATGCACTGGATCATCCTCGCCGCCGTGCCCTCAAGCCTTATGCTCGGCGTTACCACGCATGTCACCACAAACGTCGCCGCCGTACCGCTGCTTTGGGTCGTGCCGCTGGCGATCTATCTACTCACCTTCATTCTGGTCTTTGCCGCCCGCCCGCCGATCTCGCATCGGCTGATGGTGCAGTCGTTCCCATTCGTCGTCGTCGTGCTCGGCCTGCTCTTCTTCGCCCCGCCGCAGGAGCTGGGTTGGTATGTCATCCCAATCCACCTTGGCGCATTCTTCGTTGCCGCAATGGTCTGCCACGGTGAACTGGCACGCTGCCGACCCGGCACGCAACACCTCACCGAATATTATTTGTGGATGTCTTTCGGTGGCGTCCTCGGCGGCCTCTTCAACGCCATCGTCGCCCCGCTCACGTTTAACTCCATCGCCGAATACCCCCTCGCCATTGTGGCGGCTTGCATGCTGATGCCGCGTTCGAAGGCGCCTCAGGTCTCAGGACTCAGGACTCAGGTTTCTCTCCTCGACTTCGCCATGCCCCTCGGTGTCGGACTCATCGCACTCGCCATCGTCACCGGCCTCAAGATGTCCGCCGTGCCGCTCACCTGGCTCTCACTGATGGCTGTCTTCTTCATTCCCGCGTTCCTCTCCTTCCAGTTCAAGGAAACGCCCATCCGCTTTGGCCTCGCCATCGGCGTGGTCCTGCTAGTCACCGCGTTCTACGCCGAATCGGGCAGCGGCGATGTCCTCGCCGTCGAACGAAACTTCTTCGGCGTCAAGAAGGTCATGTTCAGCCCCGACGGCCGAACGCGCCTCCTCGCCCACGGCACCACCAACCACGGCTCGCAGGCCGTCGATGCCGCCATGCGGGACGAACCGCTCGCCTACTTCCACCGCCGCGGTCCGCTCGGCGATGTCTTCAAAACCTTCGCCGATGAAGGCTCGCCCCGACCGGTCGGCATCATCGGCCTCGGCGTCGGTTCCATCGCCGCCTACGCCGCGCCCAATCAGCAGTTCACCTATTACGAAATCGACCCCGCTGTCGAAGTCATGGCCCGCAACGAATCCTTCTTCACGTTCCTCTCGAAGTGTCGCGGCACCGTCGACGTCGTCCTCGGCGACGGCCGGCTCACCATCGCCCGCGCCCCTGACAAACACTTCGGCCTGATCATCCTCGACGCCTTCAGTTCCGACGCCATCCCGACGCACCTGCTGTCGCTCGAAGCGATGAACGTTTACCTCTCCAAGCTCGCGGACGACGGCCTGCTCGCTTTCCATATCTCCAACGGCTTCCTGAACCTCGAACCTGTCGTCGCCCGCCTCGCCGAACAAGCCGGTCTCGCCTGCATCAGCCGATCGGATCGGGGATTGAAGCGCGACGAACTCGCCGAAGGCCAGCTCGCTGCGCACTACGTCGTCATGTCGCGCCAACCCGAACGCCTCGCATCACTGCAGTCAATGCCGCGCTGGCATCGTGTCGAAGTGCCGCACAACGTTCCGGTCTGGACCGATCAATACTGCGACATCCTCGGCGTCCTCCGCTTGCCACAACCGGGCACCGAACCAGCCCACCTTGCGCAGAAAACCCCTTCGCACGCCGCGCCGCGCGTCGAAGACTCTGCCGAACTGAAAGTGAAATAGATCGTGCCCGATCAGCGCCGGCCCCGTTGAAGGTCGGCCAACCGCCCGCGAAGCCGCTCGACCATCGCTGCATCGCGCGTCGCATCGCACAGCCCGATCGCCTTCTCTATCATCGCCGCAGCCTCGCCCGCCCGACCCGACCGCACCAGCGACTCCGCAAACGACTCATACGCGGCCACCGCTTCCTGCGTTCGCCCCAGCGCCTGAAGCGTGAGCGCAAGTTCATCCTGTGCCCGAACATATCCAGGTAGCAGCGCCACGGCCTCCTGCAACTGCGGTAGCGCCTCCTCCGCCCGTCCGGCCACCCTGAGCGTGTGCCCGAGGATCGCCCGGACATTTCCATCTCGCGGATTGAGTCGAATCGCCTCTCGAAACGAATTGGCTGCATCCTCCAGCCGTTGCAGATCAAGCTGCGCCACCCCAAGGTTGTAGAGCACATCGAACCGCGCGGGATCGACCCCCAGCGCCGCCTGATATTCGCGAACCGCCGCCTCATTCTGGCCGACCCGATGCAACTCGTTCCCCAGATTATTCCGCGCGCGAATGTTCCGCGGCCGCTGCGCCACCACATCGCTCCAGATGCTGACTGCCGATTGATACGCCTCGTTTCGCTGGTGCGTCAACACGGACAGCGCGGTGGCAACAATCACCACAGCGCCAACCCCGATGCCCGATCGACCGCGCAGAAGTCGTCGGCCCGCCAACTCCACCGCAAGACACCCCATCGCAAGCGGCAGGTACATCCGGTGCTCCGAAGCAACCCCCAGAAGCGGTATGACACTCGACGTCGGCGCCAACACGAGCATCGCCGTAGCCGGTAGTAGCGCCCACGGCCGCCTCGCAATTACGCCTCGCACCGTGAACACAACCAGCCCGACAGTTACGGCACCGAATCCCGCGACTCGTAACCACCCATTTGCAATCGGCCAGTCATAGTCAAGACAAAGCGGATGCGGCCACAGCGAAAGCCGAACATAGTGCATCAGCACCTCCGGCTGCGTTCGCAGGTATTGCCACGGCGTGATCGACCCCAGCCCCCCCCCGGCAGAATCGCTTCGCGGCCCAGCCCGATTAAGCACCGCCAACAACACCCACGAAGTCGCCAACCCGAGATAAAGCCACTTTCGTTTGCGCCATTGATCCGCAAACACAGGGAAAAAAATCACCCGGTCGATCACCACCACCAGCACCGGAATCACTACCGCAACTTCTTTGCACCCCGCGCTCAGCAGGCACGACACCACCGCGACCAGCCCCCACACCCAACGCGAGTCAATCGCACGAATCGACGCATACACCGTTACCAACAGGAAAAAACTCATCAGCGACTCGGCCCGCTGGATGACATACGTCACACACATCGACTGAATCGGATGCACAGCCCACACCAGCGCCACAGCCAGCGCAATCGCCCCGGCCGAAGCCGCGGTGAACACCCCTCCGTTCACCGCAATCAAACATCGCCGAATCACCGCAAACAAAAGCAGAGCGCACGCAAAGTGAATCAAGACGTTTACAACGTGATACCCGCGCACCTCCAGCCCGCAGGCCGCATAATTCAACGCAAGCGAAAGCGCCACAACGGGCCGGCCCGCCACTGTCGACTGCGGCGGCGCCCCCATGCTCACCCCAAGCGGAAACACCTGCCGAACGTGCGGGTTCTCCGGGATCGACCGCTTATCATCAAACAGAAATGGAACCGTCAGCGAATTGAAATACGCCGCCGCAACCGCCGCCCCGATCACAAGGACCGCCACGAGCGACCAACGAATCGGCGGCTGGCTCACGCGCGACATTCGAGTTGCACCTCGCCGCGACCCAACCGGCCTCAGACATTGAACCGAAAGTTGATGATATCCCCATCCAGCACGACATAATGCTTCGGCTCGAGGCGCACCTTGTTCGCCGCCTTGGCCCCGCGCATGTCCTTGTTCGCCTTGAAGTCGTCAAACGCCACGACTTCCGCCTTGATGAAGCCGCGCTGAATATCGCTGTGAATCTTGCCCGCCGCATCAACCGCCTGCGTGTTGCGGAAGATCGTCCACGCACGTACCTCGTCCTCGCCGCACGTCAGAAACGAACACAACCCCACGGCGTCGTAGCACGTGCGAATAAGTCGCAGCTTCGCCGCCTCCTTCAGCCCGAGGTCCGCCAGAAACGCCGTGCGATCCGCATCCTCCAGCCGCGCGATCTCCGCCTCGATCTCCGCCGACATCGCAATCGTCGCCCGGGCATGCTCGTGTTGAAACGGCGCATCCGCCGCCACCTGCGACTCACCCACGTTCACAACCACCAGCACCGGCTTAAGCGTCAGAAAGCCAAAGCTCGTCGCAATGCCCCGCTCCTCATCGTTGTGAATCGCCGTCGAGACCGGCGCCTCTTTCTCCAGCGCCTCGCGCACCCGCTTCATCATCGCCAGTTCGCGAATCTCCGCATCGCGCGTCTTCGTCGGCTTGAGCACGCTCTTCTCCAGCTTCTCAATCCGATTCATCACCTGCTCAAGGTCGGCGAAGATCAGCTCGGTGTGCAACTCGTCGATGTCAGCCTTGGCGTTCACCCGGTTCCGATACGCCGCCACACTGTCCGACTCAAAACCGCGCACCACCATGACGATCCCGTCGCACTTGCGAACCGTCGCCATCGCCTTGCGAAACTCCGCCTGCCCGTGCGCATCCGCCAGGCTCACACCCGGCAGATCGATGAACTCCATATGTGCCGGCGTGTATTTCTTGGGCTTGTAAATCTCCGAGAGATAGTCCAGCCGCGAATCGGGCACCGCCACTGACGCGATCCGCTCGCCGGGCGCATGAGTAGGGTCAAGACGCTGCCCGCTGACGGCGTCAAAGAGCGTGGATTTTCCGGATTGGGGAGGACCAATGAGTGCAAATTTCATGGACGCATTCTAATGGGAACTTCCCATCATGTGGATCGGTGGATGCAGGCGGGGTTCGGGCCAATCCGAGCACAGCGGCGCTAGCCCTGTGTCATGTCGACATACGTATAAGCTCGAAATCTAACTTCGCCCCTAGGCCCGCTCGGCAAAATCAAACTCGCGCCGCGAGAACCACAACCACCCCAACGCCAGCACGGCAACCGAAAACAGCGACGCCTGCACAAAGTTCCAGTCGAACGGGTTGCGATTCATCAGCAGGCAATCCCGATACGCCCGGATGATCGGCGTCATCGGGTTCAACTGGATCAACGCCCGCTTCCACGCCGCCACCGGCTCCAGTTGATACACCACGCACGTCACGAACATCCACAACTGGATGAACGACCGAAACAGAAAGCCCACGTCGCGGTAAAACAGATTCGCCATCGAAAGCAGCAGCCCGATGCCCACCGTCAACGCAAGCTGCACCACAATCACCACCGGCAACGCCAGCATCGGCCAACCAATCTCGAAGCGCCACGCCCCACCGCCAAGGTGCACAAACAACGCAAACGCGACCAGCACCACCGTCGAAATCACAAAATCGATGAACGCGCTCCCCACCGCCGCCACCGGGAACACCTCGCGCGGGAAGTAGATCTTCGTAATTAGCTGCCGATTGGAAACAAGCGAGATCGTCGCCGCCTGCAAACTGTTCGCGAAGAACGTCCACGGCACCAACCCCGACAACGCAAACAACGAATAGGGCAGCGACGCATGCCCCGTCAAAGTCTGCGGATTAAGCTGACTCACCGTCCCAAACACAAACGTGAAGATGCCCATCATCATCACCGGCGGGATCACCGCCCACGCCGCCCCAAGCATCGAATGCTTGTAGCGCACGCGAATGTCGCGCCACGTCAGCATCCACGTCAGTTCACGATAAGCCCCCAACCTCCGCAGGCGCGGAATCACCCCAACGGCCCCGGCGACTTGTGACGATGCAATCGAACTCATCCTGCAATCGGCTCCCCGCGCGGATCGACGATCAAGCGACCGCCATCCCCGCCAATGAGCTATATCGGTCGGCATATCGCGCCAGGCTGACGGGCAAACTGTGCGCGGCCTCCACACGCCCCCGCGCCGCACGACCCAGGCAATTTCGGCGCGTCGCGTCACCCAGCAGCCGCGTAATCGAATCGGCCAGAGCCGCTGCATCCGCCGCCGGCACCAGCACCCCCGTTCGCTCGTGTTCGATCAACTCACCATTTCCACCCACATCCGTCGCGATACACGCCACGCCCGTCGCCATCGCCTCCAACAGCGCATTCGAACACCCCTCCCACAACGACGGCAGCACAAACACATTCGCCGCCCGATACCACGCCGCAAGATCCTCGCGCTCCCCAACGAACCGCACATCCGCGCCGCGAATCGTCGCAGCGTCGCGCTGAAGACGCCCACCAAGATAATCCCGCCCCACGAAAACAAAGCACGCCTCGCGAGCGCCGCCGCTCAGCCGCTCCACCGCCCGCAGCAAAAACTCATGCCCCTTCACCGGCTTAAGATTCCCCACGCAAAGCACCACTGCCCGGTCAACCGGAAGCCCCAGCGCCGTTCGATTCGACCGCGAGTCATCCGCCGGACAAAAGCAACTCGTATCAACACCGTTCGGCATCGACTCAAAGAAATCAATCGGAAGCCCAAGCACCTCACACACCGGCCGCACCGCCCGACGGCTCACCGTCCATCGCGCATCACACCGCAACAGCGCCTCGCGAATCACCCGCGCCCGCCACTCGCCCCACGCAGGCCGCGCCGACTCCAGCCCATGAAAGCTGAACACCACGCGCACACCCTGCGATAGCTCCGCCGCCGCGACGGCATCCACAAGCATCGCGAAGTTCCGGACATGCAGAACATCCACCCCCCGCTCGCGCATCACCCCCGCCAACCGCCGCGACCACATCGGATCCGGCCACCGCGTCGGCTCACGACAAATCGTCACATGCTCAGGAAGCGCATTATCCGTGTGGCACAGACCATCAGTCGGTGCCGCCCCAGTCACAATCACATGTCGAAATCCCCCAAGCCCCGCCGCCACCTGAAGCAACTGCCGCTCCATACCCCCGCGCTCAAGGCTGGAAACCGGATGACAAATCGTGACCACGCGCGCCATGCGTCTACATCGGCACGACAACGTTGAAATGCGAATGCGCACTCATGGAGGCGGATTCTGCAGCGGCCGGCGAACGATGGCGTCGGGATATT
Organism: uncultured Planctomycetaceae bacterium; assembly: GCA_964605185.1. Lineage (GTDB taxonomy): Bacteria > Planctomycetota > Phycisphaerae > UBA1845 > UTPLA1 > JACRIM01. The sequence goes on along the minus strand of CAZSBF010000006.1, from coordinate 54,933 downwards.
GGTGGAACCTCGCCGTGGACCAGCGAAGTGTCGCCGCGTGCCCATCCTCGTAAATGTAGTTGCCCTTGGACCCGTGGCGGTTGTATCGAATCCACCCCTCGTTCGAAAACCGGCCGGCCTCATCCCCCCATTGAACCAGCGCCGCCTCGCCCACCCACGTGTCGTAGTCGTCCTGGATAATGCTGCCAAACGCCTCGTTCTCCGGCGCATTGAGCGCCTCGGAGTTCCGTTCGGAAAACATAATGAGGCTCTTGTTCCTCATTCCCGCTACGACCGTATCCGTCGCGAAGCCCGGCAGCACACCCTCCACCGCATACCGCGCCGATCGATGCGTGAAAATGGAATTGATCAAATAACTCTCAATCGTCAGCTTCTCCCCCTCGGCAATCGACAATTCGCAATCCACCGGCAACGGATCATCCACTCGCTCAATACACCCGTTGAAATTCATGAGGTCCGTCGCCAGCTTGCGCGACTTTTTCGTCGGGTCGGATGGGCAAAACGCCACCGTACGACTATCAAGGAATGGCTGAAAGAATATCACCCACGGCTTCTCGGCCTGACTGTTTCCCAGCCCGCCGCCGACGCAACCACCCGGAGTCGCCGGCAACTCTTCCACCTGCGACCCATCATCCAGCACCCAGCCTTCATGGTGGTGATAGAGTCCCCCCTCGTAATAGTCCATGTACATCCGCGCCGCGATGCCCACCTGCCGCTGATTGGAAAGACATGCCGATGCCTTGCTCGCCTCGCGAGCCTTGGACAACGCCGGAAGCAATATGGCCAGCATCAACGAGATGATCCCGATGACGACAAGCAATTCGAGCAGGGTAAAGCCCGCCCGCATCAATCGATGGTTGCGCGAAGACACGTATGGAAACTCTCTGCTTGGGGAAGGACGCAACGACCATTATAACCAATGATCGGCCCCAATGTCACGGGCTTGCGCTCCCGAAAATCACCCCGTTATCGCCGGCATCCCATCCGCCGTCCCACCCACAAGGTGTATCAACAGCGCATTCGTCGCCCCCACTTCCTTCAACCGCGTCCCCGCCACCACCACGATCAAATCCCCGCGCTTCGTCGCCCCATGTGATAGCAACGCCTCATCCACATCCCGAAGCATCTCCGTAATCCGCTCCTTCCGCGCAAGCTGGAACGGCCGCACCCCGTAATACATGCACATCCGCCGACACACATGCTCATCCGGCGAAAGCCCCACCACCGGCACACCCAGCCGGCTCTTGCTGAGCAGCCGCGCCGTGTTCCCCGTCTGCGTCCACACCGCCACCAACTTCGCATGAAGCTCCCGCGCCAGAAGCGCTGCACCATGCGCCACCGCCGTCGCCACCGGCCGCATACTCGCCGAAACCTCCACCTGCCCGGCCTCCCCCGCCTCATCGACAAACGACTCCGTCTCCGCCGCGATGCCCGCCATCATCGCCACACTCTCAACCGGATACTGGCCCACCGACGTCTCCGCACTGAGCATCACCGCATCGGCCGAATCGAGAATCGCATTCGCCACGTCGCTCACCTCGGCCCGCGTCGCCGTCGGGCTGGACACCATCGACTGCAACATCTGCGTCGCGATGATCGCCGGCTTCCCCGCCTTTCGACAGAGCCGCGTGATGCGCTTCTGAATGATCGGCACCTGCGCCAGCTCCATCTCCACGCCCATGTCCCCGCGCGCCACCAGCACCGCATCCGCCGACTCGATGATCTCCTCCAGATGCCGCGCCGCCTGCGGCGTCTCGATCTTCGCCACCACCCGCGTCTCGCAATTCGACAGCGGCATCAAATCACGCAGCTCCCGCAGATCGGCCGCCGTCCGCACAAACGACATCGCGATGTAATCGAGCCGATTCTCCATGGCCCACGCCAGATCGGCCCGATCCTTGTCGGTCAGCGCCGACATCACCAGATCGGTGTCGGGCACGTTCACGCCCTTTCGCGAACTCACCGCCCCGCCTACTTCGCACATGCACTGAAGCGATTTCCCCGATGTACTCTCCACACGCAGCCGCACGTTGCCATCGTCGATCAGCAGCCGATGCCCCACCTTCGCCTCGCCGACCAGCTCCGGCCGATTCGTCGAGATGCGCCCGCGCGTACCGGCCACATGCTCGCGAACCACCTCAATCCGATCCCCCGCCGCGAGCATGAACGATCCACCCTCGACCGTGTCCACCCGAATCTTCGGCCCGCACAAATCCCCCATCACCGCCACATGCACGCCCCGCTGCTCCCGCGCCGCCTTGATCCGCTCCAGCGCCGCCGCATGTTGCGCCAGCTCCCCATGCGAGAAGTTCAGCCGAAACACATTCACCCCGGCATCAATCAACTGTCCAAGCTTCTCAGACGAATCCGACGCCGGACCGATGGTGGCAATGATGCGAGTATGAATCATGTCGAACTCCGCAAGCTTTCCAACGTTCTTGCGTTAAAGGATCGGATCATGCTCCCGGCATGATGTACGAAAGCAGCCCCGACAGGGGCGCTGGATCGTAGCCACGGGCGCGAGCCCGTGGAAAATGTACGCACGAACAACAAAGCCCCGGCAGGGGCGACGGAGTGTTTCCGGCTCGTGCTGGCGCGAGTCGAAGAGTCGCCTTGGAGACAATTCACTCCCGCGAGTCTAAACCCGTAGGGTGGGTTGTACTCAACCCACCGCCTTCGCTCAATTCTCCCAACGAACCAGCGCCAACCACCTGCACAGGCTCGTCGTCCAACAGGTCCGGCCATCGGGGTGGCATGGGTCAACTCCGTTGACCCGTGGCGAACAGGAAAAAGGCTGCCGCCCATGAGGGGGCCTAATAAGTTGGCGCCACCCTTCGCCACTATTTGCAGTCGCCGCCGCAGAATCGGTATAATTATCTCTGCTTATGACACATGCACAGGGAAAGAAAACCCTGCGGGCCATGCCAACCGCGGATGAGACACCATGAAATGGAGCATTGACGTGTTCGTCATCACGCAATCGTATCGCATCCTTTCGGCCCGCCCCCTCCTCGCCATCGCCGCCGCTTTCTGGCTCGCGGCCAATTCGGCAATCTCTTTCTCAGAAGACCTGCAAAACCACCGGCCTTCCGGCAACACACCCGACGGACTCGCCGCCTCCGATTGGTCGAGCATCCGCGCCGCTTACGAATCCAATCGCCACAAAGCCTTCGCAGCCGAAGGCGGCTTCGTCGCCCGCAATCACGGCCAGCAATGGCAAACCCGCTTCGACGGGCGAGGCTTCATCACATCACCCGATTCCGGCGGCTGGTCGTGGGGCCTCGATCTGGTCAGCTACGGACGCGGCGACGCGAATCAGCTCGTTATCGCGCCCCGCTGCATCGACGCAAAGGGCGGCCACGTCGAGTACGAATGGGACGATGCGCTAACCGAGTGGTACATCAACGACCCCCGCGGCCTCGAACACGGCTACACCGTACACAAGCGCCCGCCCGGCGACGATTCCATCTTGCATTTCACACTCGCCGTCCGCGGTGGACTGCACCCAAGAATTACCGCCGACGGGCGGAACATCTCTTTCGAAAACGAGTCTGGTGCTGCGGCCATGAATTACAACGGCCTGAAGGTACTCGATGCCGCAGGAGTCGCCGTTCCCACATGGTTTGAACTTGTCGACGATGGCGTCACTCATTCGCCATTCGCTCTTTGCCATTCGTCATTCATTCGAATCGCTATCGATGATTCGAATGCCGTCTACCCGCTCACCGTCGACCCCATCGCCCAACAGGCCTACCTCAAGGCCTCGAACACCGGAGCGAACGACCAGTTCGGCCACTCGGTGGCCGTCTCGGGCGACACGGTGGTGGTTGGGGCGTACCTAGAGGACAGCAGCGCCACGGGCGTGAACGGCAACCAGGCCGACAACAGCGCCTTCGCCGCCGGCGCGGCCTACGTCTTCGACCGCAGCGGCGGCGTCTGGAGCCAGCAGGCCTTCCTCAAGGCGTCGAACACGGGCGGGGGCGACAACTTCGGCTTCTCCGTGGCCGTGTCGGGCGACACGGTGGTAGTCGGGGCGCCCTTGGAGGACAGCAACGCAACGGACGTGGACGGCCACCAGGCGGACAACAGCGCAAGCGCATCTGGCGCTGCGTACGTCTTCACCGGCGTCGGCTGCCCCACCCTCGGCAACCTGAACTGCAACTGCGCCCTGGACCCACTCGACATCGACGCATTCGTCCAAGCCCTGCTCGACCCATCCGGCTACGCCGCAATGCACCCAACCTGCAACATCCTCCGCGGCGACATGCAACCCGACGGCAACGTCGACGGCGCCGACATCCAGGGCTTCATCAACCTGCTTTTCCCCTGAACCGGAACGCCCGCCCGCCATTGCCCCGCAAAGCAACCTCGCCCGATTTCGGCTTTTCGATTTTTCGGCGTTTCAACTTTTCCTCGTTCTCCCAACCCACGCCCGCACCGCGACTTACAACCACCGAAAAATAATCGGGAAATCCCCTTGCCCCCGCCCGGCCGCGCACTATATTAGTTAGGTATTTGTTAGTATCCTCTTGACCCAGCCAAGGAGGCCCCGCATGATCCGCGCCCACAAAAGCATTAGCCGTCACGCAGCGACCGAATTCCTCCGTTCGACCTCTTCCCGGCAGGCCGTGACGGCAAACGCCAGCAAACGACAGCTGTTTTCTCAATCCGCCTATCAAATTGCCGCAATTACAACCCCGCGTCCGAGTCGCGCAGCCCCTCCCTCCTGTTCCCTATTCCCTGTTCCCCGTTCCCTATTCCCCCCCGCCCCCGGGCGCAAGAAAAAAGCCCCGGGAACTTTGCTCCCGGGGCCTTCAGAGTTTGCGATCAAGAATCCGTCCGCGTCGAACTATGCTCGCGGATGGCTGTTGTCATAGTCGCGCTTCAACTGCTGCGTCGTCAGGTGCGTATATACCTGCGTCGTGCTGATCGACTGGTGACCGAGCAGCTCCTGCACGCTTCGCAGATCCGCACCATTGTTCAGCATGTGCGTCGCGAAGGTGTGCCGCAGCGTGTGCGGGCTGATCGACGGGTCAAGCCCGCAGACCAGCAGATATTTATCGAGCTTCCGGCGAACGCTTCTCGTGGAGAGCCGCTGGCCGTGCTTGTTCACATAGAGGGCCGCCTTGTCGAAGGTCGTGCTTCGCGGGTCGGTCATTCGCATGTCGAGATACTTGCGGATGGATCGGAGGGCCGTCGGGCCGATCGGCGTCAGGCGCTCCTTGCGACCCTTGCCGCGAATGCGGAGGCACTCGCCCGGCGTATCGACGTCTTCGACGTTCAAAGCGACCAGCTCGCTCACGCGAACGCCGGTCGAATAGAGCGTCTCGAGCATCGCCCGGTCGCGGGCCCCGAGCAGCGTCGTGTCATCCGGCGTCGAGAGGAGCTTGCGCACCTGCTCGATGTCGAGGAACTTCGGCAGACGCTTCTCCTGTTTCGGCGTGCGAATGGCCGCGACGGGGTTCGTCGTGATCATGCTCTTTCGCATGAGAAACTTGTAGAAGCTGCGAAGCGTCGCGAGCTTTCGCGCCGCCGTCGCCTTGGAGTATTCACGCTCATGAAGGAACGTGAGAAACGATCGAATCTGATTCGAATCGGACTTGAGCAGCTTGTCGCGAAGCACGGCGACTTCCTGCGTCGTCTGTGCCGGTGCGACGGCCACCGCCGTGCCGCCCGACATGCCGGGCCGCGCTGCGGCAAAAGCCGACTGCGGCGTGCCTCGCGAAGGCAGCGACACGCGAGCCGCCGCTTCCGGTCCGCCCAGCAGATACTGGCCGAATTGGAAGAGGTCGGCGGCGTAACACTTGCCCGTATGCGGGGAGAAGTGCCGCTCGAATCTCAGGTAGTTGAGAAAGTCTGTGACGAGTGGATGTTCTTGACTCATAATCGCGGAACTCTTTTCGGCGAAAACCCTGACTGTTCCTTGTCCAACCTGGCCGGCCGCACTCCGCGACCTACCCACCGTTCACAGGTTCCGTACTTGAGCGGAATCACCGCCCCCACGTCCGAGTCTCCGACCCGAACAAAAGCCCTATCGGGCGTATCATGCCCTCAGTTCATCTATCTCCAGTTCAATTCTTCGACCCATCTGATAACTCAGCACGGCCGCATCAAACCAGTCAAAATCGGTCTTGCCGTCGGCCGCAAGGCTCGCAAAAGCCCCGATCACGTCGGCCTCATTCCCCGGTTGGTACCGAAAAAGATAGCGCTGGCCGCCTTTGACCAGCGAAAGTTGCCGAACGGACTCGTTCATAACGGATACTCCATCGTGTTATCAGGCATGACCACCGCGTTCCTCCACCGCTCATGCGTCATGAGCCGGTCGATGGCGTCATGCCAGCAAAATCGGAGAAACAGGGTCTGCACTTTGATGTATTCCCGCCACCCAAGGGGGGAATCCTGTTCACTGCGGGGGGCGGCGTATTTCTTAACCGCGTCCGTCACGTTGGAATGTGTACCGTTATAGACAATCTGGATCTGATCACGGGGCAGGGTCGCGTCGGCCATGCTCCGAAGCGTGATCGGCTGCGCCATGCGCTCGGCATGGACCGGGTCCACGGCGACAGGAGCGGAACGGGGCACGGCGTATACCTGAATTGCGAGGCCGACCACTGGAGTATAGGCGTCGTATTCCGTGATCCCCGCAACAAAGATCGCTTCCGCGCCCACGGCATCGGCAACCGCAAGGGCATGAGCCGGGGATTCCACCTGCGTCCGGCCCTGCGAGGCAAGGAACGCCACCACCCGGCTCACCGGAAGGACGTTGACGCCCTCGACATACGTCAGTTCCGACGCCAGCAGATCGGCCGCCTTGATCGGATCGAAACTCGGCTCGCCGCTGAAGTTCAACACCGGCGCGACCGCAAAGGTCATGTTCCGTGCATAAGGATTCGACACCGTCGTCTCGGCATCGCCATGCTTGCAGCCGGCGACCAGCGGAAGCACAAGGAGCATGGATGGAAGTAGGCGAGTCATGGCTGCGTCTCAGCCTCCTTCTCGTTCGCCTCGGCCGCATGACGCGGCGCGGCAACCGGAGCCGCCGCGGGCTGCATAGGTGCCGCAACCGGCCGGAACGGTTTGATGCTCCAGATCGTCTCGCTCTGATCGAGCTTGGCAGTGAAGAAAATGCGATCGTCGGCCGACCACATCGGCGAGTAGTTCTCACCGCGGCCATTGGTAAGTCGAACGAGACCGCGACCATCGACATCAATCATGGCGATGTCGGCGCGGCCGGCACCCGTGATTCGCGGTTCAGCGGCCCCGTCGGAACCGGCCGACGGCGCGACCAATGCGAATGCGATCTGCGAGCCATCCATCGACCACGATGGAGCGATGCAGGCGAATTGCGTGTTGCTGACGACCTCGGTCGGCGGCGTCGGTTCGCCATCCACCAGCGTCGTCGTCCAAATGCTGAACCACCGGCTGCCGCGGCGACGCGCCTTCTGATAGGCGATGCGATCGCCCTTCGGCGACCAGGCCGGGAACAACCCCTCGCCGATGATGCGCTTCGCCCCCGGGTTCTCCAGATCGATGATCCACAACTCGCCGGCCGAATCCTTCGGATTGATGCGGCAGTACACAAGCTCATTGCCGTCCGGCGACCAGCTTGGATGCAGCTCGGGCATGGGACTGTTGGTGAGCTGCGTCGGGTTGCGGCCCGAAGCATCCATCATCCAGACATCCCATTGGCCGGAACGATCGCTGGTAAAGGCAATTCGCGTGCCGTCCGGCGAAAACACAGGCTGGGCATCGTTGAAGTCGCCATCGGAAAGCTGCGTAAGCGTGGCGCCATCGGTCGGCTTCACGTACAGATGGCTCATGCGCGAATGCCGCGTCGAGGCAAACACAAGCTGCTTGCCCGCGGTGTCCACGGATGGATCAAAGTCGGCCCCCTCGCTGCCAGTGGTGTGCTGCTGAATGTTGATCGCGGCCTTGCCCTCAAAGGAGATGTCCTGCAACGCGCCGCCCCGGCCAAAGAGCCGAAGGTCGCGGGAATCATCCAGCCCCGTGTCTTCGACGCGGGCGGTCTGCGCGGGAGAATTCGCCTTCGAATCGGTGGACGAGTCGTTTGTCCAGGCGCAGCCATGCAGAATCGCCGGCGCGAAGGCCGCAACGAGCAAGATGAGTCTGGTTCGAGTGTGGTGCAAATGAAGACTCCCGCCATGCGAACGTGCCGCACGGCCGCGCGACTTTGTCCGATAAGCCGCCGGGGTGTCTATCGACGCGCCCGATGGGGCGACTTGAAGAATGGAAGGGAAGCAACCACCTGTAATGCCTTGACAATGCAGGGATTGCGCAAGAGACCGCAAGGCCGACGCACGCGGGAATTGCCCACGGAGCGCAATTGTTGCGCGACAATCGGCGTGCAGACCGACGATGAATTGCTAGGGCTGAGGTGCCGCCAGTTTCGCCTGGAGTTCACCGCGAAGTTTGATGGCGGCCTGGTTCTCCGGGTCGGCATTGATGGTGTCATTGAGGCGGTCGATAGCATCGCGCACCGCGCCAAGTTCGGCCTCGACGGCGGCAACAAGTACCTGCAACTTGTAATTCTTGGGATCGTTGGCGATTCCCCTGAGGCCGCTCTCACGTGCCTTCATGAGATTCATGCGACGATCGATGTCCGCCTTCTCGCGCCAAGTGAGGGAAATCTCATACAGCGCGACAGGATCCTTGGGGTTCGCGTCCAGCTTCTGTCCAAACAACTTGATTTTCAGGTCAGCTGCTTCGACAAGGTTCTTGATGTCCTCATTCCGAAAGGGGTCCGTCCGCGCCTTCGCGTTCAGAAGACCAATGGCGCGGTCAGCCGCCTTTACAGCGGTTTCATAGTCCTTCGTGGCAGTCGCGACACGCGCCAGCGCCAACTGAATGCCGGCGTCGTTTGGCGCGAGCGATTCCGCGTCCTTCGCCGTGGCTACGGCCTGCTTGTCATTCTTCAACCCCAAGTAGGCGTCGGCAAGGTCCATGGTGATCTGAGCACGAAGCGGACGCCCGTCCTGCTCCATCGGAGCGAGTTTCTTGGCGCGCTCCAGCGGAAGCACAGCGAGCCGGTGCATTCGCGAATCCTTGTAGGCACGCCCGATGGCCGCATTGCCGCGATAGTCATTCTTGCCTTCAGGCGTTTGGTTGTATTCCGTAAGCAGCTTGATGGCCTCGGCGCCGCGCTTGGGCCGCGCTTCGAGGTAGAGAAGGCCCTTGATCAGCGGGAGCTTCTCAAGGTCCGGCTTCAACTGCTCGGCCTTGGTCATGAAGTTGAAGGCTTCCTGATAGTCCCCAGCGTCGTAGCGACGAATCGCCTCCTCCACCATCTGATCGGGCGAGAGTCCCGCGGCGGGCTTCGGGGCGGCGTCCGACGGCGGTGTCTGGGCCACAGCCTGTCGCCCGGCGCCCACAATCGCGCACAACACAAGTGACCCACGGAGGATTTGAACGAGTGACATGATCTACCTCACATTGAAATCGCGCAGCCCAAACAGCTCTATCCTACTTGTACGGCGTCCAAACCGTGGGAGTTCGGATGGAATGTAAACGTATCTCCTTGCGCGACAAACCATTATAAGCGTGCCCGTGTTATAACGCTAAAGTTGCCGGAAAAACGCCCACGACACGCGATTGCGTCACGTTAACCGTGAACAGACAGCGAGACATCCTGAACCGGAGCACCGGTGTCTGCCATCGGGGCAGCACCACCAAGCGTGCCGATTCGATCGAGCAGGATCCGCCATGTTTCTCGCTGGTGTTCGAGTATCTGCATTGCTTCATCCAGGGCCTTCACATCACGATGGAGATTGGCATCGAGTAGTCGCTGATAGATGAAGTGATACAAGCCGGACAGTTGTTCGCAGAGGTCGGCGTTGATCTCGGGACGGAGGCCGTTCTGCATTTCCGTCACGATCTTCTGCACGCGGATCAGTTTCTCGCAGGCCGCCTCGATGTCGTTCTTGAGCAGCGCCTCACGCGCCTGGCGCCCGAAACGAATCGCGCCGTCGTACAGCATCATCTGAAGCTGTTCGGGCCGCGCCGTAAGGACGGCGTTTCGAAGGTATTCGTTGGATGCGTGCGTACTCATACAATCCGTGCGACTCCCGCCCTATTGATCGGACCTTGCAGGACGTCGATTCAGCGAAAAAACAATGGCGAAGCGGGTATTAGAGGATGGTCCCAGAACCGCGCGCTACAATCATCAGGCAATACTGATCGACGAGATGCCCGCCAGTGCCGCCTGCTGACCCTGGAGCCGCGCAAGGATGGACTCTGTCGCGTTGAATTGTGCAAACAGCCGATCACGCCGACGTTCGAGCAGCGTCTGCATCTGCACAATTCGATTCGTGAGCAGCTCCTGCGAAGTCTTGATGTTATCTTCTTGAACGCTGACGACACCGGTGCCGGTGTCAGTCAGGCGTTTCATTTCTTTCTCAAGTACCGGGCCGAAGCCATTTGTCGCCGTGGTAAAGAGCGCCTGCACGGCATCGGGGTTCTCAGTGAGGGCTTTCTTGAACTTTGCCTCGTCGAAGCGCACGGAGTTGCCGTTCGAAAGCTCGACGCCGATCGAGCTGAGCCGGTTGTACGGCGGCGTAAGCCCCGGTGCGACGCGATTGAGCAGCTCGACCAGCTTCGCGCGAATGGCCCGGACCGTGGAGTCGCCCGTCAAAACGCTCCGCGTGTTTGTCGTTTCGTCGAAGCGTGTTACATCATCAATTGTCGTGAACGCCGCGTTCATGGCGCTAACAAAAAGTGTGAAGTCCTTCGAGACCGACTCCGTATCCGGGGCGACCGAAACCGTCACCGGCTTGGTGCTCAGCCCGACGAGTTCGAGTTGCACGTTGGGCACCGCATCGGTCAGGGTGTTGGTCGCGCTGTTGATGACCAATGGCACATCCGCATCGGCCGGACCGAGCAGCACCGTCGCATCACGGGCCTGCACCAGATTCGTGAAGGCAAGGCCCGTCGCGCCCGAGTCGATGGACAATTCCCCATCCAGTCCGGAGAGCGAGCTGGAAAGGCTGAGTCGAAACGGGCGCCCGCTTGACGCATCGCGAAAAATAGTGGAGTTCACCGGCGCGCCGGCAGTCTTGATCTTCGCGACGACATCATTCAGTGTGTCGCCGCCGGTGATGATGATTTTGTATTCGAAGGAGCCGTTGAGGGTCGTTCCGCCGACCGCCGACTCTCCCAAAATGCCAAGTGCCTTCGCGGTGGAACCGCCCTCTTCGGACACCTTGATCTTGCCGCCGCCGCCGGTGGTGTCGGTCAGCAACAACCCGTCGCCGTTGGAGTTGATCGTCGCCGTGATACCGATCCCGCGCGAATTGATTTCATCGATGACATCCTGAAGCCGCTCTTCATTTCCCTGAGTAAGGTCCACAACGGCCGTCGCGCCATTGGCCGCGGTGATGCGGAACTTCCCCGGAGGGACGCCAATGCCGCTTCGCAAGTCCTTCAGTCGCGTATTGGTCGCGACGTATTGCCGTTGGAGGTTGCCACTGTCGACACTGCTCGTGGCCGAATTAACCGCGATCTGCAGGTCAGCCGCCAATGTTCCCGACACATCCGAGATCGAGAGGTTGCCCGCCCCACCGGTGGTGTCGGTGAGGGTGAGGCCCAGTCCATTATCCGACACTCTTGCGTTAACGCCGATACCGGCGTTGTTAATCGCATCAATCACTTCGGAGAGCGATTGTGCGGCCGAGACGTCCACTGACGCCGTCGCACCGGCACGATCTGTAATTTGAATTGTCCCGGCCTGTACGCCCGAGCCGCCGCGAAGGCTGCGCAGAAAAACAGTGTTCAGTCCGCTGACGAGTCGCCGCGAGGCAATCACGTTTCCGCTTGCCGGCGACAACAAACCGAGATCTTCGGCGGCCTTACTGCTGTTGAGCGCCGTCACCTGAAACGTTCCCGCGCCGGCCGTGGTGTCGGTCAGCGACAATCCAAGTCCGTTCGCCGAGATGGAAGCAACGAGCTTGCCGCCGTTGCCCGCCTTGCCGTTGATGACACGCGCCAAATCACCAACCGTGTCCACGTAGTAAATCTTCTTACCCGTGATTTCCGAGGATGCCGACGCGCCGAGGATGCCGAGTGCCTTGGCCGTGCCGGCCGTGTTCACTTCTGAAATCTCAAAGGTCTTTTCACCAGTGCTGTTGTCTTTGATGTTGAGCCCGTTGGTGCCGAGCGTAACCGTCAGATTCGCACCGGCGGCTTCGATTGCCGTCTTCACGTCGCCAAGCGTCACTGCAGCCGACAGGTCAATGTCGCGCTCCGAGCCATCACGGGATTTGACATGAATCGAGCCCGCGGGAACACCGCCGCCGCTGTTCAGCAATGCGAGCGGCGTATCAAGCTGAACGCGCTCCGAGATCGAGAATTCCAGCGCCGTGCCGTCTGCGAGGCTGACAGAGAAATCCGATGCGCCGACCTGCCGGCGGATGCCGTTGCCGTCGTTCAGTTCATCAAGTCGGGTCGTACCGGTGATACTGATGAGGTTGGCGCCGGTGATCACACCAGTCGCGGATGTGGCGAGAATGCCGAGGTCTGCCGCCGAATGAGATGCGCCGACTTCGACAACAGCAAGGCTTCCCGTTGCAAGCCCCGTCTGATCGGTCAACACCAGATGATCGCCCTCGATCCTGGCCTTTACCGATGCGCTGCTTTGATTGTTCACAAGCGCGACGACATCGTTCAACGTCACCGCGGTGGCGAGGTCGATGGTCGAAGAGCCGCCGGCCTTATCAGTAATCTTTATTTTTCCGTGCTGCACACCCTCGCCACCGCGAAGGGCCGACAACCGCGTGGCGCGATTGAGCCGCGCCTGGGCCGTTTCAATCGTCAGCGTACCCGCACCCACCGGCGTCGTGTCCGATGTTGAGAAGCCGGTTGAAATGACCTGATGGGCGGATGCAAGGTTTTTAACGGTGACATGGAACTGACCGGTCGGTGCACCGGCCGACGCCGTGGCGAGGATACTCTGCTCATCCGAGCTGACGGCCTTGGCGGACAGAAAGGTGTCGGCTTCCTTGAAGCGGGTCGAACTGTTAAGAATGGCGAGGAGATTCGCGGAGATTTTTAGAAACGAGGTTCGCTGGTTGCCGAGATCGGTAACGCGATTCTGAAGGAGCGTGATCGGCCGCTGCTGCACGGCGATCAACGATTCGACAAGCTGGTTGATCGGCAGGCCGGACACCGGGCCGACGCCGGATGAAATAGTTGACATCGTGAATGCCTTTCGGGCGGGCGAAACACGGCGATGGGCGGGCGATCAGCGAAGGCGGCGCCGTGTGCCTGTCGCGGCGGAAGGGCCGGGCTGTGGAGCGCGGTGCGGCTCGGCCGCGGCGAGGTCCGTGAGGCTCACGGCCTTGAATCGCTTCTTGCCGTTTACAAAGCACGTCAGGATCAACCCGTGCTTCACACACACGTCACGCTGCGATAGTCGCGAATACATTCGTCTTTCTCCACGCGGCGAACGGCGATCTCGATCCCCCGGAGCCGGCTGACCGGCCCACGAGTACTATCGGTCGAACAAGCGGGGCAAAAAAATCGGCGCGGCGCCCAGAGGACGCCGCGCCGTTTTTGCCGATTCGTTCGGACCGGTCCACCCGCGAATTATCGCAGGAGGGCCAGCACGTTCTGCGGAATCTGATTCGCCAGACCCAGGATCTGCGTGGTGGACTGCACAAGGATCTGCGACCGCGTAAGGTTCGCAACTTCCGAAGCATAGTCCGTGTCGCGGATCGAGGATTCCGACGCCTTAACGTTTTCCAACGCGACGCGCTGGCTGTTGAGATTCGTTTCAATCTGGTTCGCCTGGAAGCCGCCGAGGCGACCGCTCAGGATGGCGACCTGTGTGATCGCGGACGACACGATTTCGGCGGCGGTTGGCTGTCGAGCGGGGTCGGTGATGGCATTGGTGCCACCGGTGCCGATTGTGTTCAGGTAACCGGATGTCGTATTGCCAAGGTTCGACGTGGTGATTGCCGGGATGCCGATGCTCACGAGGCCATCGCTGTTGACATCAGGACCGATCTGGAAGTTGGCTCCGCCGCCGGTCACGCCGAAGGTTGTGCTGCCGAGCGTCGTGCCGAACGTCGTGGAAAGATCCGCGACGATGTCGAGACCGCTCGATCGGATGCGAGCCGTAAGGCCGCTGACGCTGGCCGCCTGCCCGTTGAAGAGCACGCCGGCATCGCGACCGCCGTCCTCATGGTCGCCCTTGTCGCCGATGGCGACGGTGAACTGGCCGCTGATGGCCCGAACGGAGACAAACTCTTCGCTACCATAGCCAACGCTGTTGAAAGCAATACCAATGGCGCTGTTGGTGCCGGTCTTGTTAACGGTGGCCGACACGCCCGTCAGCGACTTGAAGCCGGTGATGGCGGTGGCAATCGAGCTGACCGTAGTACCGGCGGTAAAGCTGAACACTTCAGTGCCGAGTCGGCCGCGGACTTCGACGGTCACGGCATTGCCGCTCTTGAGGGTCGAGGTCGTGCCGGCTGCGGAGAGTCCGCTGGTGCCGCCCTGCGTGATGTTGAGCACGGCGGTCTGAGCGGACTGAGTGACCTGAACCGCGACAGGCAGCGCACCGCCGGCCGGGATGCGGGCACCGAAGACCTGCAGGCGCTGCAAGTTGGAGGTGTTCTGGCCGCTGATGGTGTAGGAAAGCTCGCCGTTCAGCAGCTTCTTGCCGTTGAACTGGGTCGAGTTTGCGATTCGGTTGATGCTTTCCAGGAGCGAGTCAACCTGAAGCTGATTCGCCTGAACTTCATCGTTGGACAGCGCGCCCGAGTTCGACGACGCGTTAACCAGGCGCTTGACTTCAAGCAGGAGCTTGGAGACTTCGCCCAGCGCGGCATCCGCCGTCGAGATGACGTTGATGGCTCGCGTCGAGTTGTCGATGGCCGTCGAAATGCCGCGGGTTTCAGCCCGGAGCGATTCGGAGGCAATCAGGCCGGCCGGATCATCGGCACCGCGGTTGATCCGAAGACCCGAGCTCAGCCGCTCAAGTCGCTTGGCCAGATCGTTCTGGTTGCTGTTAAGCTTGCTGATGGCTTGAAGTGCCGAGACGTTTGTATTGATCCGACTCATGGATTCCTCCCTGAATACCGCTCACGCGACGACGCGTAAGCAGGCGAGGCACACAACCGTGTGTGCCTTTGGTTTTTGACTCGCTCGCATCTCGGCGTTCGCCACGTCATTCGGGCAACACACACCGGACACAATTCAAGCCGATCCGTTCGACCCACAGGCCACAACGAACCGCCGGTCCTATCGGGCCACGCCGAGTCCGACTTTCATTAGTCCCCGGAATAATTTGATTTTTTCCGTGGAAAAAGATGCGCGAATGGTGCCGATGATTCCGAGAACCACGCGAATCGCCCGGCGCAACGACCATGGCGGCGCATTATTGGACAGGCATCGGTGACTATTCGTTGGAAAAAGTTTCGAGGGTCGGCGATTGCGAGGCGGAACGAAGCCGGCGGAACTGATTGGACGTCTGCGCCAGGATCTCGGCCTGGGTCATCCGGCTGATCTGCGCCGCGAAATCAAGATCATCCTGCGTGATCTCGCTGGCGGCCGCGTTCTCCCGTGCGATGTCATCGGAATGCGGCGACCGTCGAACCGGAGCAAGGCAGGTTGAGGCGCTTGCGGCGATGCGGGCGATCATGGAGAGATGGTTCTTGATGAGGTCGAAACGTCCGCCGCGTCGCATATCAAAAAACCCGGCGATGTCGAGGGAGCGATACAGCGCCGTGCCCGCGGGGCGGTGGCTGTGAATCAGATTGGCGACGGCGTCCACCGTCTTGTCGATGCACGCCTGAATGACCTGAATCTCGTTATCGCCGACGGCCGACGACATCGCTTTTCGTATGACAGTGTTGAGTTTCCCGGTCAGCGTGCGAATCTGGGTCAGCACTCGTTCCGGTAATTCGAGGTTGACTCGCGGCGTCTCCACCCGGGCGGGCGCCGCCTCCTCGCGGACAAGCTTCAGGAACGGTGCATCGCCCGTCGCGCCCGGCGGGCGGCGCGTCGTCCGCACGCGGGCGGCGATCAGATCGGTGATTCCGGGTGCCTTTCGCTTCACGAAGCGCGCTCCTTGCGGGCAAAGCGACACCGTCCCCTGCCGGCGTGCATCCGCCCGAATCGACCATCAATCGTGGTGGAATAAGCAAAAAGGCCGCAACAGGGCAAACCGGACCCTGACATTGATGTGAATCGTGTGAAACTCGCCACGATGAAAATGCTACGCGCAGCGGCGCGCACGTTCAATCATTCTCTCGCAGTGTTTTCGCGAACTCGGGCTTATCGGCCCACGCGTCGCGCAACATTGCACCACCGACGCATGTCGTGTTGAGAAATTAGGGGGCGTACAGGAGTTTCCGATGCAGGAATTGCGCAGATCACTGCGACGGGGCTAATCCCACTTGATGACCGACCGCGCCGACGTGATCAGCGCCTTGGCGATCAAGCTTCCCAAAAGCAGGAGCGACAGCCACCCCACCACCAGACAAAGCAGCGGCCAAAGCGCGACAACACGCTCCTCGATGACCGGCGTCAGTGTCCCCGCGAGGATCGCCACGCCGCCGAGAACGGCGACTGCCATCAACTGCCCCTTCAAGTTGCCCGGCATCGGCGCGAGTCGAACCGTCAGACTGATCATGAGGTATACAAACAGCGCGATTCGATACGGAGACGTCTCCGCCGACAGCACCGCATCCAGCGTCTTTTCACAGAGGGTGATGACGGCCCGCATTTGGCTCCAAAAGGCGGACAACGTTACGGGCAGCTCCCTCGACAATGGGTCGGCCGGCACTTGGCTCACCACCGGTCCGCCGAGCCGCAGCACGACCACATAAAGCGTGAACCCAAGCAAAAGCATGGGAATCAGGGCGACCAGGATCGGCCCGACCACCTTCATTTTGGGCTGGGGGCCCGGCGGCGGTGCCCCCGGTTTGCCGGTCCCCGATTTTTGTTGATCTGGAAGCGTTGCGCCGGTGATGAGTAATGCGACTATCCGACCAAGACCGGCGGCAAGGGTGCCGGGAAGCAATGCGACATTCAGCGTTTTGGGTTTGGCCAGTCCTTCCCAGATGGTGTGAACGCCCCAGGCAAGCAGGGTGATGATGGCCAGCCAGATGGAAGTTGTGATGAAGACCACGGATTCCTCGCGCAAAACCTGCGCGGGGGCTCCGCGCGGGTGGTTCATGAATCATCGGCAAGCCCGGACGGTGAGGTTGATGCGGCCGGAATGCACCCGTTGGGGAGGACGGCACCGGGAGGTTATAATGGCGGTTCGTCCGTTGAAATAGGAGGCTTGGACACTGTATGGCTGTAGTCGTCTGTTGCCCCTGCGGCAACCCCATCGATTTCGAACACCTCGAACTCGTCGTTTCGCTGACCTGCCCAAGCTGCAATCGCGAACTCGACATCGAGATCGACAATGGCCCGATTGAACGGCGCCGCGCCCTGCTCACGGTCATGGAAGGCCCGCACTGGGTCGGCGAGCGCTTCCTCATTCCTGTCGGCGTCGAACTCAAGATCGGCCAATCAAATGGTAACTGGATCTCCCTCGACGATGAATCCATCTCCGGCGTGCACTGCAAACTGTGCCTCCGAAACGACGGCGCGGTGATTGTCGAAGACTCGCAGGGAAGCGGCGGCACCTTCATCGGCACGCAGCGCGTCGCCCGCGGCAAACTCGCACCGAAACAATCGCTGCGAATCGGAAACTTTAGACTTCGCCTCGACTATCAGACCCACGATGGGTCCACCATCGTCGCGCCGCCGCCCGCGCCTGTAACTGACACGTCGGGCTACCTGCCGACCATGACGCAGGTCACGACACACAAGACGCTTGGCGGGCAGGTCATTACCAATCGCTTCCCGATTGCCCGCTGGACCATGTTCGCGGCGACGTGGATGCTCGCGATCTACCATTTCTTTGCGTTGCATCGAATGGACCCGACGACGTGGCGATGGCCCGTGGCTGGCGCGGGGGCGCTGGTGCTCGGCGGCGTGCTCACGCTCACTGGTCGGCGCGTCGCGCTGGTGCATCAATACTTCAAGTTCACACCACTGGCGCTGCTGCTTATCCTTGCGATCGCTGACATGGTATGGGCGCTGCCCGTCCCCGCATCGTGCGCAATCGCCATCGCGGCATCGGTGGCCTGCCTCATCGTGACAACGCCACCGGTGGCCGTCGCGGTTATTGGAGTAGCGCTTGGTGAAACCGCAGTCGTCGTCCTCCTGGTGGCGACGATCATGCAGATGATGGATTAGCTGCGGCCCAGATATACGACGCGAAGCCCGCCCGATTCCGGTTCTGGCTTCGGCGTTCTCACTTTCGCCGGGGTCTTTTCACGCCGAATCTTGACGGATCTCCCATTTCTCGGCGTCGCCTTGCTCGAAACCTCGGTCAACTTCGGAATGAAAAAGCTTCGCGGATTAAGCGACGCTGCCCTGCGGAGGATCGAGTCCGCCGCGCCCGGGCCTCGCGTGTAATACGTCACATAGCCGAGCAGGGTGTACCCCGCCGCGTCCTTGGGGTTGCTCCGCACAAAGTCTTCCAACGCCGAAAGATGCTCGTCGAATTCCTCGCGGCGGCCATACTCATCGCGCAGGTCATAGGTCTTGTAGGCAAGCGTCGGCATCAACTCGAATGCCCGCTCCAAAAGCGGCACCGCCTCGCGATAACGCCCCATGGCAAACATCGCATGCGCTGCGTGCAGCCTCGGGGCCGCACCCTCGTGATTCAGTTCCGCCGCGCCGAGGTGGTTCACCATGGCCTGTTCGTAATTGCCCTCGCGGAACAGTCGTACGCCTTCATCGAATTGCACGGCGTACTGATTCAACAGCCGGCCCGCACGCTGCGAGGCGATGTAGCGCACGTATTCATGGTCGGCGTCGTATCGGCCCTGGTTGTAGGCTCGCTCAGCGTCGACGCCGTAGGAGTAATAAGGATAGGGCGATGCGTAGCCGCCTCCGCAGGAGGGGTAACCGGGATAGGCGTAGGCCCGTTGACTTTGAAACCGCGACGAACCCGGCCGACGCAGGTAGCTGTAATCAGGAAACGGTCGAAGATGCGGGCTGAAATTATCCGCGGCGTATGGCGAAGGAAGAACGTAATGTCCGGGACGAAGGAGCAACGGATCGCCCGACGTCGACTCCGCAGGAGCGGGCGCATCATTCGCCGGCGGGAGGGTGACAACGCGAAGTTGTGCGGAGAGGGTGGATGCGGACAGCAAGACGCTGATCAGGACCAAACGCGACATACCCATCTCCTCCGCAGTCCCAGTTTGCAACCCTTATGTAATGATAGACACGCGACTCGGCCATGTGATAGCGTCAGTTTTGGTGTGCGACTGCACAAAGATCATCGGCGCATCGCGACTCCCGTTCACCCGCCGCCCCCTCGATCGTCTTGGCCGTGAATTCCGTAAACCCCAGTCAGTGCATGACCTTGCGAATTCCGGAGTGGGTTCCTCCAAAACCGGCTAAGTTAGTATTCACTAGCTTTCCCGTTTGTCCGGCTGCGGCATGAACGCTTCGCAATGGAACAGCAAGAAAACCCAATAAATAGCTGGACTTGCTCGCGGGGCGCGGTGTAATGCGCGTCCAATCCAAGGGCCGGCGGCGCGGAGGGAAGACCGCGCAAGCTAGTGCCCCCTAACGTAGAGGTGACATTATGGTGGCTCCCGCGACGACCCACGAAAGAACGGAATCCAAGCCCGAACTGCGCCTGCCTTTGCTGGCCGATTCCATCGAATCGACGCTCCACGCCGAGCGCGAACGCATGATGAAAGAGGCCGGGCTGACCGTTGGACCCGTCCAACACTTCAAGCGACCGCGCGAAGGGTCCTTCACCAAGGCCGAACGCGGCAAGGTCACCATCTGGCTCGGCGGCCTCACGCTTCGCCACGAGCAACTCATCGTCGCCGGGTTGGAAGGACTGGGTTACAAGGTCGGCCTCATCCCCACGCCATCCAAACCGGACTTTCAGGCCGGCAAAGAGTACGGCAACAACGGCCAATGCAACCCGACCTACTTCACCGTCGGCGCAGTGGTCAACCACCTCAAGCGTATGCGCGATGAAGAAGGCATTCCGCTCGAAAAAATCCTCAGCGACCACGTTTTCATCACGGCCGGCGCCTGCGGGCCGTGCCGCTTCGGCATGTACGAGGCGGAGTATCGCCTCGCCCTGCGTAACAGCGGGTTCGATGGCTTCCGCGTCCTGCTCTTCCAACAAGGCGGCGGGCTCGATCAGGCGGCCGTCGAAGCGGGGCTGGAGTTCAACCTGAACTTCTTCCTCTCGCTGCTCAACGCGATGTTCATGGGCGATGTCCTGAACGAGGTCGCTTATCAGATTCGCCCGTACGAAGTCATTCCCGGCAAAACCAATGAAGTCATGCAAAAGTGCATGACCCTATGCGAGGATGCCTTGCGCCAAAAGGACTACGACGAGATTCACGGCGGCGTACTCGCGAAGTTACTGTCGAAGGTCGCGCCGGTGAAGGGGTCGGACGATGCGCAGAAATTCCTGGATCAGTTACGCGGCACCTACTACGCCGACGTATTCGAAAAATGTGCCAAGATGATCAACGAGGAGATCGAAGTCGATTACCTCCGGCCCAAGCCGATCTGCAAGGTCACTGGCGAATTCTGGGCCCAGACCACCGAAGGCGACGGAAACTTCAAGATGTTCCCCTTCCTCGAAAGCGAGGGGGCCGAGGTGCTCGTCGAGCCCGTCGCCACGTGGATCTGCTACATGCTGCATCAGGCCGGCCTCAAGGCGGGCGACCGCAAGGGTCTCGCCAAGGGCCATACGGTTGAGGACACCGGTGAGCCATCGAAGTGGGATGTAAAGGGTCGACTGGCGGTTGAGATCGCCGCCCGTAAGAAACTCTTCACGCTCAACCTAGCCGAGAAGATTGTCGTTCACGAATACAACAAACTTCGCAAGGCCATCGGCGGCACGGTGCATGAACTGGCCCCGCAACTCGAACTCACCCGCGCCGGCCACCCCTACTACAACAGCCGCGCCGGCGGCGGCGAAGGCCACCTCGAAGTCGCCAAAAACATCTACTACATCAATAAGAACCTCGCCCACATGGTGCTCAGCCTCAAGCCCTTCGGCTGCATGCCCAGCACCCAGAGCGACGGCGCGCAGGCGGCCGTCACCAGCCACTTCAAGGACATGATCTACATCCCCATCGAGACCAGCGGCGAAGGCGACATCAACGCCCATAGCCGCGTGCAGATGGCTCTCGGCGAGGCGAAGCTGAAGTGCAAGGATGAGTTCAAACGTGCGATTGAATCGACAGGTCGCACCCTCGACGAGATTCGCGACCACGTCGCCCGCCCCGAAAACCGCGACCTCCGCCGCCCGCTGCAGCACCTCACGCACCGCAAGGGCGTGGTGGGCAAAGCGGCGGGATTCGCGATGGATGTGGCGGAGAAAATGAAGTCTTAATAATCGAACTTAAGGAGCGCCTGTGGGCACATGGGGCACAGGGACATTCGAAAACGACGACGCAAGCGATTGGGTGTTTGAGCTAGAGAAGGCGGCCGACTTCGCGATCCTGGGCGCAACGCTTGACGAGGCAATAAAGAACCGGGATGGGGTCGAAGCTGGATCAGCCTGTAATGCACTGGCAGCCGCGGAAGTCGTTGCTGCTCTTTGTGGCCGACATGGAAACGGATTGCCTGACGAGGTTGTCGAATGGGTGAAAAAGATGCCGCCTGCTGACAAGGCGCTAATCGAGAAGGCTCGCAAAGCTGTATTCGCAAGTCAAGATGTCAAGTCTGAGTTGTGGGAGCTTTGGGCGGAAGCAGATGAGGCCGAATTCGCTGAGTGGAAGAATGTTATTGCGAACTTATTGGGTCGATTGAAGTGACGAGGCGCGTAGTAGCGCGTGCGAAAAAGCTGAGGTTCGCACAGCGGACAGACACGTGAGATATGTGATTCGGGACGAATTCGTTTATGAAAACGCGAGAGAAAATGTTTCGAATGAACGGAATTCGCTTGGTCTTGGGGCTGGTACCGATTTCCCTAATGCTTGGCTGCGACAGCGGAATCCCGGATCAGAATCTGTTTCTGCCGCTCGACACCGTGCTATCCAACAGCCAGGCCCTGGTGCGACTTTACAGCGCGCCGATCCCGGAGCTGGAGGGCATCGCCACGCATCCATGGTTCATCGTCAAACGAAAAAACGCTAATACCTATTCGCGCTGGGAGGTCTGGCAGGACGCCGGCGGGCTTTATGGCCATGTGCGACAAAACTTTCTCACGGCCGAAAGCGGCGTCGGGGCCGGCGGCACCTACGTCATCGCGGAACTGCAGGGCCCGGTCGCCGAGTCCGTGGTCGAGTTCATCTACACGGAGTCTCCGACATACCCGTGCAAGGATAATTACGTGCTGTTTCCCGGCCCGAACAGCAACAGCTATGCCCAATGGGTACTGACGGAGACGGGCTGGAACGTCACCCTGCCCGATTCGGCGATCGGAAAAGATGTGCCGTGTCCGTAGTGAATGAATTGATGGATATTCAGGGTCCGCACAGCGGACCTTACCAATAAGTAGAAGGCTGACCCATGAGTAACGCTCCAAACCTCAAATCCGACACCGGCCACAACTCCGGCGGCTCCTGCGGAACGCACTCCGACGCCAAGGCCGGTGGACTTCCCGTTGTCGGCAAATCGTCCGGCGGCGGCTGTTCTTCCGGCGGATGCTGCTCCACCAAGAGCGAACCGAAGGACACGCCGGTCGGCTTCGTCACGCTCAACGTCGGCATGGTCAAGGCCGAGAAATCGCGGCCCACGATCGACGACCTGCCCTTTGCACCAACGGCGAAATACCCGCAGGGCCTCTTCATCGGCCTCGATGTCGGCAGTACCACGGTGAAGTTCGTCGTCGTCGATCCCGTCACCGATGAAATCCTCCACAAAGACTACCAGCGCCATGACACCAAGCAGCCCGAGAAGTGCATTGAGATGCTTCGCACCATCGAGGCCAAGTTCACCGACGTGCCGCGAAACGCCTACCGCGTCTTCATGACCGGAAGCGGCGGCTCCTCCATTGGCAAGCGCATCGGCGCGAAGTTTGTGCAGGAGGTCAACGCCGTCAGCCTCTCCGTCGAAAAAATGTACCCCGATGTGCAAAGCGTCATCGAACTCGGTGGTCAGGACGCCAAAATCATTGTCTTCAAGACCGATGAATCCACCGGCAAGAAAAAGAAGATCCCCTCGATGAACGACAAATGCGCCGGCGGCACCGGCGCGGTCATCGACAAGATCAATGCCAAATTGAAAATCCCCGCCGACCAGCTCTGCGAAATGGGCTACGTCGGATTGAAGCTGCACCCCGTCGCCGGCAAGTGCGGCGTCTTCGCCGAAACCGACATCAACGGCCTGCAAAAGCAGGGGGTTCCGCCCGACGAACTTATGGCATCGCTCTTCGAGAGCATCATCCAGCAGAACCTCAGCGTCCTCACCCGCGGCCACACGCTTCGTCCGCAGGTGCTCCTGCTCGGCGGGCCGAACTGCTACATCAAAGGCATGCGCGACTGCTGGCGGCACAACATCCCCGCCATCTGGCGCGAGCGCAATGTGCCGTTCGATGAGACGAAGCCCATCGAGGAACTCGTCGTCGTCCCGGAGAACGCGCAATACTTTGCCGCGCTCGGCGCGGTCGAATATGCCAAGATCGAAGTCCAGGACAACCCCAACTTCGGCGTCTATCGCGGGATCGCCGAACTGGAGTGGTACGTCAGCGTCGGCCGCCTTGAAGAAAAGAAGGCCGCCGGCGGACGCGGCTTGTGGAAGGAGTCCACCGACCTCGCCGAGTTCAAAGAACGCTATCGCAAGGAACCGTGGAAGCCGGTTTCGTTCGCGCCGGGCTCCAACATCAAGGCATTCATCGGTCTCGACGGCGGCAGCACCAGCACAAAGGGCGTCCTCCTCGACTTGGAGAAAAAGGTCGTCGCCAGTGCCTACCAACTTTC
Organism: uncultured Planctomycetaceae bacterium; assembly: GCA_964605185.1. Taxonomy (GTDB): domain Bacteria; phylum Planctomycetota; class Phycisphaerae; order UBA1845; family UTPLA1; genus JACRIM01. Next base: position 30,946 of record CAZSBF010000006.1, on the reverse strand, counting down.
CAAGGGCAACCCCATTGAAGACACGATGGAGATCATCGCCGCCCTTCACAAGCAAATCAGCGATCAGGGCTGCACGCTCGAAGTCCTCGGCGTCGGCACCACCGGCTACGCGAAGGACATCCTCAAGGAAGTCATCGGGGCCGATGTCGCGCTCGTAGAGACTGTGGCCCACACGCAAGCGGGCCTGCACTTCTATCCCGAGACGGATGTCATCGTCGACGTCGGCGGCCAGGACATCAAACTCATCATCCTCAAGAACGGCCAGGTCAAGGATTTCAAGCTCAACACGCAATGCTCCGCCGGCAACGGCTACTTCCTGCAAAGCACGGCCCAGGGCTTCGGCTTCAAAGTTGAGGAGTTCGCCGACATCGCCTTCTCCGCCGAGGCCATGCCCAGCTTCGGCTACGGCTGCGCCGTCTTCATGCAGAGCGACATTGTCGACTTCCAACGCCAAGGCTGGTCCCCGCACGAAATCATGGCAGGCCTCTGCGACGTGCTGCCAAAGAATATCTGGCTGTACGTCTCGCAGATTCCAAATCTCGCCAAGCTCGGCACGAACTTCGTCCTGCAAGGCGGCACGCAACACAACCTCGCCGCTGTGAAGACGCAGGTCGATTTCATCACCAGCCGCTTCAAAGGCACCGGCGTCGAACCGAAAGTCACCGTTCACAAGTTTTGTGGCGAGGCCGGCGCGATCGGCTGCGCGGTCGAGGCGCATCGTCTCTTTACCGAGAACGATCTGCGCACCACCTTCATCGGCGTCGATCGCGTGGCGAAGATCCAATTCCGCACCACCCGCGAAGAGGCCACGCGCTGCTATTTCTGCAAGAACAAGTGCCTGCGAACATTTATCGACGTCAAGACTGGTGCAAGTTCCGCGGCGCCGTTGGTCGACCTGACCTCGCACATCATCAAGATGGGCCCGGAATCAGGCCACCCGACGCGTATCAAACACGGGGAGCCCGACGCTGCACAGTCTCCGTCGCCCGGGGCCGCGCCGAAGAAGTCGAAATCGAAAGTCCCCCTCCAGGCCGACGAACAGCGCCTCATCATCGCCACGTGCGAAAAGGGCACCGTCGAAGACGTCAACGACATGCGCGAGATCAAGGCCGGCCTCGACGCCGCGAAGAAGGCGAATCCAAACTTCGCCGAGATTGGCGCTCGCGAGGCCTTTGCCCCAGCCAATGTACAGAGCGTCGCCGATGCCCTGCCGAAAGTGACCGTAACAAACTTCCTTAAGAAGAAGGAGATCGATCGCCGCGCCGAGTTGATGAAGAAACGCGAGAACATCCGCATCGGCATGCCGCGCGTTCTCAATATGTATTCGATGGGCCCCTGGTTCATGGCCTACTTCGAGTCACTCGGCATCGCCAAGCGAAATCTCATCTGGTCCGACTACACCAGCGAGGAGCTATACAAGGAGGGGGCCAAGCGTGGCGCGATCGATCCCTGCTTCCCCAGCAAGATCGGCATCCCCCACGTTCACAACCTGCTCTACCACAAGCACAAGGAAGCTCCGCTCGACTATATCTTCTTCCCGATGATCGACTGCATGCCGACCTTTTTGGAGAACATCCAAAGCAGCCGGGCCTGCCCGACCGTCTCCGCGACACCCGAAGCCGTGAAGGCCGCCTTCACCAAAGAGAGCGATCTCTTCAAAGACCTCGGCACCGTCTATCTCGACACCTTCGTGAACTTCAGCGAGCCGGGCCTGCTTGAGCGGCAGATGTTTGCCGAGTTCGAGACCAAGTTCGGCCTCTCGCGCGATGAGAACGCCCGCGCCTGCCGCGTCGCCTGGGATCATTACGACACACTCTGGGCAGAGCAGCGCCGACAGGCCCGCGAACTCCTCGACCGCATCGAGGCCAACGATGAGGTCGGCGTCGTCCTGCTCACCCGGCCCTACCACCACGACCCCGGCGTCTGCCATGAAATCCCCGACGAGTTCCAGAAGCTCGGCATCCCCGTCTTCACCATGGACGCATTGCCGCGCGACCCAGACATGCTCGACCGCCTCTTCGGCGAAGAGGTCCGCCGTGGTGACTTCGCCAGTGTGGTCTCCATCGAGGATGTCTGGAAGAACGCCTACAGCGAAAACACCAATCGTAAAATCTGGGCCGCCAAGTACGCCGCGCGACATCCAAATCTCGTCGCGTTGGAACTCTCCAGCTTCAAGTGCGGCCACGATGCCCCAATCTACAGCGTCGTCGAGGAAATCGTCGAGAAGAGCGGTACACCCTACTTCTGCTTCAAGGACATCGACGAAAACAAACCCACCGGCTCGATCAAGATTCGCATCGAGACCATCGCCTACTTCCTGCGCCGCCACCGCGACAAGCTGGTCCGCAACAAGAAGAAGATGGCCGACATCGAATCGCGCCTTGCGGAACTGGAACGCGAGCTTCGCGCCAAACACCAGGCACCGTCGCGGGTCGAATTGGCGACGGTGGTGGGGGTATAGCTATCGCGCTCATTGCCTAGTCAACGGGCTTGCCGCGAACACCGGCGTGTGTTTCGAACACGCCTGCTTGCGCGTGTATAATTACCCCGCAGCAAAGGTACGTTGTTGTTCAGGAGGCAAGCGAGATTCAATGGAATCCCCGGTGCCCACAATCCCGGCGAACACTCCCGACAACCCTGATTCGCCACACACTGTCGGCATTTTATCAGTGATTCAAGATGCCTTGAACAAAATCACGGGATGTACAGTGCCGATCACGCACGAAACGCGGATCGATCAATACTTCAAAGAAGTGGCAGGAGCGGACCCACTCGATTACATCGATCTCTCGTTCCAGCTTGAGAAGTCGCTCGGCGTCTGGATAAGTGATGAAGACTGGGCCTATTTGGTTGGCGGCTCTCAGAAAATGACACCTGAAGAGTGGGAAGTGAAATACGCGGAGCTGTTCACCTTCGGCAGACTCGCCGACCTCGTAGCATCGCGCGCCCGCTTCGGCAAGGTGAAAGAGGTGACAATTCTCGGAGCTACATCGAAATCCGCTGGCGCATTTCGTAAGATTGAAGAAATTGTAGGAGACTACAACCCTCGACTAAAACCGTTTGGACCAAGCACACAAATCCACGAGCGTCTTCAGGGCCGCGCGCTACGGGTCGCGTGGGCAAAGCTCCGAGCATTGTCACAAAACCGAATCCCTCCTTTGCTCCCAACACGATTAGAGAAAACAGCCGATTATCTCTACGGGTCTCGCGGGGTCCTGTTGGTGTTAATACTGACCGGTATCGCTTTCAAGATCATCGGTCGCTTAACGGGCCTCACAGCAAACAGTGGCTGGGGGGTTTGGTTTCTAACCTTACTCGTGCTCGGTAATTGCATTGCGGGCGCGATCGCTGCCTGTGCGTACACTACGGTCGTTGCGCTGCGACGCATTGGGAAAATCAACGACAAGGCTAAGCTCCCCAAAGGCATCAATACCTTCCGCGACCTCGCCGAACTCATCTCCGGTGATCGCGGTGGATGGTGCACAAAATGCGAGTACGACCTTACCGGCGTTGAGTCCGGCATCTGTCCTGAATGCGGAACACCCATCAATCCCAACCCGCTACAATGGGCAAAGAGCGATCCGAAACCCTGAGAAACTAATGCCCGCCCCCGCCGACAAGACCATGTTCGAAATCTACCGCGAAGCCGACTATGGCCGCCTGTTTCGCGTTGTCTTCTTCACCGATCTCGACGAACACAACAAGGAAGCCGAGATCAACCGGGCCATGGCCGGCGAACATGTCTACGACGGCTTCCTCGTCGACCGCCGAAAGGACGAGGGCAAGAAAAAGCTCACCGAAATCATTGCCCGCATGAACAAGGGGGAGGCCGTCACCGCCGAGCAGATCGAGCGAGAACTCACCGCGATCGAGGCCATGGCGACCCCGTAAAACCAGAATCGGTGCCGCGCCGTTCCCGCCGAAACGCCGTGTAATATCCGCTTTACCGACGACAAAAACCGCGATTTCCGCGTTTCCCCGTTGCTTGTCCACATTTCCAGCAAATTTGCATGGACATCCACGCGCTGCCCACTTACCATCCCAACCGGTTGGTTCGACGACCGAGCTTCTCAGGCTACGTGACAGGTCAACTTTCTTGCCTTCTCGCTCCTGCTGCTTCTTCTCGCAACAAACCATCCGAACCGGATTACTGGTTCCTTTCTCGATTGACCCGGAAAGCAAAAGACGAGGTCAGCAGGCCCACTTGAATTAGGAAAAAATCATGGGCAAAAAGTTGTATGTCGGTAATCTGAGCTTCAGCGTGAGTGACTCGGATCTCCAAACATTGTTCGCTCCTCACGGCGACGTCGTCTCAGCGCAGGTCATCACCGACCGCGACACCGGCCAGAGCAAGGGCTTCGGCTTCGTCGAATTCGGCAGTGACAGCGCCGCTCAGGCCGCCATCGCGGCCCTCGACGGCAAGGACCATGGCGGTCGCGCCCTCAAGGTCAACGAGGCTCGCCCCAAGGAAAACCGCAGCGGCGGTGGTGGTGGCGGTCGCGGCGGCTACGGCGGTGGCGGCGGCGGTCGTGGTGGTTACGGCGGCGGCGGTGGTGGCGGTGGTGGTGGCGGCGGACGCCGCTACTAAGCAACCCCCCGCGTTCATTCGCAACAAAAAAAGGCCCCGCTCGGCGAAATGCCCGGCGGGGCTTTTTCATTTCTGCGGTGTCGAAATATGCGGCCTCGCCTTATGCGAGCCGAATCACCTCGGCCACCAGCTTGCGAATCCCCTCGAATACCTCGGCCGGTCCCTGGCCTGTCATGTATGCAGGCGTCGTCACGATATTGTGCTGCGCGTCGACGACCATCTCCGTCACGGCGCAGTCGCAGTGCACCGCGCCCATCTGGTTCATCGCGGCGGCCGTGGCCTTGTCGGTACCGATCGTCATCTTCGGATGCAAGTCCTTTCGGCCGACGATCCGCGCCAGCATCGCCGGCGCAATACAGATCGCCCCGATCGGCTTCTTCGCCGCGAGCATCTCGCCGGCCAGCCGCTCAACGTCGGGGTTGACCCGGCAATTCGGTCCGTCAGTGGCGAAGGTGCAGAGATTCTTCGCCGCCCCGAAACCGCCGGGAAAGATCAGGGCGTCCACGTCGGCCGCACGCACCTCCGCGATATTCTTGATCTCTCCACGGGCGATCCGCGCCGATTCGACCAGCACGTTCCGCCACGCCGAGTCGGGCTTGTGTGTCGCATGATTCACCACGCCGGCCTGCGCCACGTCCGGCGCGCAACACACCGCCTTTGCTCCGGCCTGATCAATGGCAAGCAGCGTCAACACTGATTCATGAATCTCGGCACCATCCAGGAATCCGCAACCCGATAGACAGATAGCGATCTTCTTCATGACAAATCCTCCTCAAGGTGGCGGCCACTCGCGATTTCGAGCCCTTAGGGAAAGTGCAGCTCCACCACATTTTTATCCGTCAACACATGCGTCGCATGAACCTGCTGCCCGTCGTGCACCGTGCCGCCCCAGATGCGGGCCGTGGTGAGCTTCTCCGCCAACTCTCGATGCACCAAATGCGCCATATCGTGAATCGTCGCCCCCGTCGGCAGAATAAACGGCGACTCCTTGTCCGCCGGTTTGCCCGGCTTTTTCGCATAGACGCGAATCACGTTTAGCAATTCAAACACCGCCGCCATCATCGCCGGCAGGCCGTCACCTGTCTTCGCGGACACCGGGATCATCCGCAGATCCCCGCCGACCAGTTCCTTGAATCCGTCGAAATTGTCCTGCGCCCCCGGCGTATCAATCTTGTTCGCGACAACCAGCACGCGCTTCGGGATCGCCGCCTCTTCATCCTCATCAAACTCCAGAACCGGCTTTGACACCGGCCGCAGGTGATGATCCGTCAGCAGTTTCAGGCACTGCTCGTACTGGTCGATCAACTCGATGGCCGCCAGATCGATCACTACGAGCACCACATCCGCTGACCGAAACGCATTCATCATCCCCGGCTGGGCGTGCCCATCCATGATCGGCGGCATATCCACCAACTGAATCGGCACATCCTCATGCCGCCCCATCCCCGGCACCGCCGCATGCGTGCTGAACGGGAACTCCGCGATCTCCACCTTCGCAGCCGTCAGCGCCCCGACGATGGAACTCTTGCCGACATTCGGCGCACCGAGCAGCACGATTTGCCCCGCTCCCTGCCGCGGAATGCTGAACAGGTCGCCGGGCCCGTGGCCGCCGCCCTTGGCCGCCTGGCTCTTCACCATCGTCTCGCGGGCGTTCTTGAGCTTCTCCTTGAGCTGCGCCTGCAACTTCTCGCTCGCCTTGTGCTTGGGAACGAGCCGCAACATCTCCTCCAACGCCGCGACCTTGTCCGCGGGCGAATGCGCCGAGCGATATCGCTCCTCGGCCTTGGCGTACATGGGTGTTGCGTTAATAGCCATTTATGAATCCGGTTACCCCCTCAATAGCCGCTGTATGATACTGCACCAAGGAGCGACCGCGGACTATTGTACCTGTGAGGATGCCATGGGCCTTTTCGGTTGGCTTGAACGCAAGCTCTTTCTCGGAGAAGTTGTTCGAGAGTTCGGATCACTGGGCGAAGACTCGCATGCGTTGGTGAAAAGCGGCACCTCTGCAATGCTCTGCCGGCGAAAGGGACGAGTGTGGCTCGTGATTAGGCAAAGCCATCGCGTCCTCTTTGCTTTTGGAGTCAATTACATCAGGATTCCAATGACTCACGACTTGTCGCGAAAGCTCGGTGAAATGAGCGAGGAATCGCTAAGGCTTCTCCGGCACTCTTCGCAATAGCTCAGGTGTGAACGACAGATCCTCATGGCCAAACGACACTCCCAATTCATCTGCTCCAACTGCGGCCGCGCCCAGACCAAATGGATGGGCAAATGCCCCGACTGCGGCGAGTGGAACAGCCTCGTCGAGCAAACGATCACCGATGTCGCCGAAGACCTGCATCGGCCGATCCTTGCATCTACCGACCAGCCGGTCGCCGCGCCACTCGACGACATCAACCCTGCCTCTACCCGACGCTACCCCACCGGCATCGGCGAGTTCGACCGCGTCCTCGGCGGTGGAATCGTCCCCGGCTCCGCCATCCTCATCGGCGGCGACCCCGGCATCGGCAAGTCCACGCTTCTCCTGCAAGTCGGCCACGCCCTCGCCACGAAGGGCCATAAGACCATCTACATCAGTAGCGAAGAATCCCTCGGCCAGATCCGCCTCCGCGCCGACCGCTTGCATCTAACCCAACCCGAAAGCGCCGATGCTCAGGCTACCACTACAAAATCTAACGCGCCCCCCATGCTCGCATCGGCCACCGCAAACCTCGACATCATCGCGAACCTGCTCGAAAAAGAGCGCCCCGAAGTCGTCATGATCGACTCGATTCAGATGGTCTATCGCCCCGACATGTCCTCCGCGCCGGGTTCCGCCACACAACTCCGCGACTCCGCCGCGCGACTTATCTGGCTCGCCAAGCAACTGAACTTCTCGTTGCTGCTCGTCGGCCACGTCACCAAGGACGGCGCCATCGCCGGGCCGAAGATCCTCGAACACCTCGTCGACTGCGTCGCCTATTTCGAAGGCGACCGCTACCACTCCCACCGCATCATTCGCACCATCAAGAACCGCTTCGGCAGCACCGACGAACTCGGAATCTTCGAAATCACTGATGCCGGGCTCATCCCGGTTGCAGATCCATCGAAGCTCTTTCTGCAGGAGCAGCGCGAGCCGCGCCCCGGTTCCATCATCCTCGCGGCCTGCGAAGGCACGCGCACCCTCTTGGTCGAGGTCCAGGCACTCTGCGCCCAATCCGTCTTCGGCTCCGCCAAGCGAAAGGCCACCGGCGTCGACTCCGGCCGCGTCGCCATGATTCTTGCCGTCATCGAAAAACACGCTGACTGCGTCGTGGGCGATCAAGATGTATTCGTGAATGTCGTTGGCGGTGTCCGTGTGCAAGAGCCCGCCGCCGACCTCGCCATCGCTCTCGCCGTCATCTCCGCCATGACCAACCGCACCTTGCCGTCGGGGACAGTGGTCTGCGGCGAACTCGGACTCGGTGCAGAACTCCGCCCCGTGCACCACCAACGCCAGCGCATCTCCGAAGCCGGGCGCGTCGGCTTCAAGCAGTTCATTCTGCCTCAGGCCGTCGCCGGTCGCGACGCCAAGCCGCGCACACCCGCGAAGCTGGAGAATGGTATACAGTTACTCGCCTGTGGAAGCCTCTCCGATGCCAGACGAACCCTTGCCTGATCCCGCCGGCCCCGCACCGGCAGAACAGAGTTCCGCCCCGCCCATCCCGCTGGCACCGCCGGGCTTCTTGAACGACGACTCACCCGCCGCACGCACCTTCTCAACGGCGATGGTCGTCATCGCAGCATTGGCTCTCCTCGCCAACTGCCTGCTCACCTCGCCATCCACCTTCAGCGAGGCACACCGAAATGACACGACCATCCTCAAGCGAATCGTCGATACGCTCGGCCTCTCCGGAAACTACCCCACGGCCCGCGGCATCGAAGTCCGCAATCTTGCCTTCTACCTCGGGGCGGCCTGCATCGCTCTCGTCGCCGGATTGCGGATGATTCTCGCCGCGCGCACGCCACGACTCACTGTTGACGACCTGCTCGATCTCAAAGCCCGCGCCGCCAGCCCATACTTCTGGTGGCTACTGCTCCTGCTTGTCAGTTTCTTCAGCTCCACCTATTCCCACGCACCCGACATGTGCCGCGGGCAGATGTACGCTCGCTTCCTACAGACCGCATGGCTCTGGCCACTCGCCGCCATGCTTCGCATCCGCCACGCCCGCACCCTCGCTGCCGCGTTGCTCGGCGCACTCGCCCTGACCGCCGCGCTCTCACTGGCCTACTACGCCATTCGCATGACGCCGGGCCGGCGCCTCGCCTATCCCCTCGGAAACGAACTCTGGCTCGGCGCCTGCCTGCTCCCCGGCCTCTTCCTTGCGATCGCGTTCATCCTTGGCAACAAGAGCAACCAATCGAACTCGACACTGGACAGGCCCGGCGAGCCCTCAGGTCTCAAGACTCAGGACTCAGGACTTTTGACGCAAGCCTCAAGCCTTCTCTGCCTTTTTCTCCTCGCCGCCGCGCTCTATCTCACCCGTGCCCGCTCGGCCCAACTCGGCGCTATCGCGGGATTCATCGCCCTCGCCGTCTTCCTCACTGGCCGCCTCACGCGACGGTTGCTTCTTCTCGGCACGATTCTCGCCGCCCTCGCCGGAAGCGCGCTCCTTCACCGCGCCCTCCAGGCCGACGCCTCCGGCCAGCGAACCGCCTCCATCCGCAGCCGTGTGCTCTATGAATGGCCGTATGCACTCACCCTCTTCTTCCAAAAACCAATCGCCGGCAACGGTGACGGGGCGTATTCCATGCTCGCCGGCCAACTCGCTCGCGAGGATCAACTCGATGACCCCGGCATCCTCCGCTTCGACGGCTGGAGTTGGACCGGCCACGCCCATAACGAATTCCTCGAACTGCTTTGCGACCTCGGCCTCGTCGGCGCAATCGCCTACCTCGTCGCCATCATCATCACGCTCGTGCGCACCGTTCAATTCTGCGACCGCACGATGTCCGCCGCCGATCGCTACCTCGCCGCGGCGCTCGGCGCGTCACTCGTCGCTGGCGTCGTCGACCAATGCACGAACCCCGCCATCCGCGAGCCGGGCCTACCGCCGATCTTTCTCACCGTCTGGGCCGCGCTCTGGGCCATGGCCCGCACCATCGTGCGTCCGCCGCGCGTGGCCGAGCACGATCAGAGCCTCAGCGTCGGCACCGTCAAACTCGGCGGCGTATTCGTAATCGCTTCTGCGCTCGCACTCGGTTTCCGCGGCGTGCAGGATTGGCGGGCCGCCTTGGCCCGCTACACCGCCGCGCGCGATGTCGATGGGCAATTGGCCGTGTCCGCGATGGCCCACGCCGACTTCGCGGCCGACTGGTTCCTCGACCCATTCCAACGCGCCCAGGCTCGCATGATCGCGGCCTCGGCGCGCAACTCAGTGTTCGATGATGCCCTCCGAGCCTCGGACGGCCCGCCGACGAATCTGCAAATGGCTGCGGCCGAAGATGCGCTGGTTCGAATCGTAAGCCTCGAACGCGACGTCCCCCGGTTCCTGCAGGTCAGCCGAATCGCGACCGAGTTGTATCTCAACCGCGCCCGCGCCTTTGAGCGCATGGCAAAGCAGGCAACGGAGCCCGCCGCGAAGGCCAGCCTCGAACAGTCCGAGCAGGATGCGCAAATGAGAATGCTCAGCGCCCTCGCGCAGAGCCAGAAGGACGACCCCTTCCTTATCAGCCGCGTGCAGGCCCTTTGGAAGGTGCACGCCGGCGCGACCGCGTTGGATCGCATCAACTGGCTGCGCTGCCTCCTGCGCGGCGGCGAGTTCGGCGACGACTTCGTCACTCTCTTCCGCCAGCTCCCCGCGATGGGCGATCTCACGCAGGCGCTCAATGATCTGTACTCCATCGCGACGCAGGACGCCGGGCTTCCGCCGGAAAAATGGCGCGACAAGCTTTCGCCCGAGACCCTTCGCGCCGCCGCGCTGGCAAAGGCGCTCTCCGGAAACCCCGCCGAGGCCGCTGCCATCATCGACAAGGCGATCACGATGTACCGCGCCGCCGGTTCACGCCTCGCTGCCGCGCATTCCGCCGCGCTGCACGAAGGTGCACGCTACCGGATCGCCGCAGACCCGCTTGCCGACACCGCCGCCTGCCTGGAGCAACTCGCGCAGGCGGACCGGGTAAGCGGCGGGGGCGCCGATGCAAACACGCCGCTCGTCGCCCCGCTCGGCGACACCCGCCTGCTCGTCCTTATCGCCGCAGGAAATGAGTCGGCCATCACACTGCAACTGTCGCGCCTGAACATTGCGGGCGATCGCATTCCGGAACGACGCTCCAACGCCAACGCCGACGTCGCCCTTCGCTGCCTCGGAACGACCACGCGAACGGCCGACGCGATCCGGTTCGCCCGCCGCGCCGTCGAACGGTCGCCAAAGAATCCCCGCGCCCTTGCCGCACTCGTTCACGCCGCCATCGCCGCTAATGACGATGCGGCCGCTTTTCGCGCAGCAACCGATCTGATCGTCGCAGCGCCCGCCGACACATCCACGGCGATACTCCGCAACCTGCGTGTTCGCTACCCGGCCAGCCCACTGTGGACCGCCCTCGGCGACAAAGCGCCAACAACACAATTCAATGAACCCCCTTGAGCACGAACCGCCCGGAGTGTATGTGGATTCATTAAGGGTAAGGCGTTGTGAAAAGCAAAGGGGTAGATTGGGAAGCCTCGGAGCCTGTTACGGGGAGCCTGAATATTGAATAACACACTCTGAGACAAGAATCAAAAGGAATCCGCTGCTGACAAATGTGTTCGAGTGCGCTTGGTTACTCAACGGGAACGGCATTCGTGCAAAATTCAACGAGAACTGGTGGGCTCATTATGCTGCCGCATGAATTAGAGATCACAACATCATAAGGACCGAGGTCAACCACGCTGCTCATAACAAGACTCGAGGATCCAGCCCCTGTAATCCGAGGGCCGTCGGTCAAATAAACCCCACGCCTTCTCCATTGATAATGGAGAGGGGGAGTTCCACTGGCTGCCACATGAAATGAAACGCCGTCTCCGGGGCATGTACTTTGATTAACAGGCGCCTTAATAATTGAGGGGATTTTGTTGTTCAAAAGAGTCCAAGTATCGCCAAGGTACGTGCTTACAGAGCCGCTGCCCCCAAAAAGCACAAGCGACTTTCGCGCTGGCTCAAAGACCATGCCATGCCATGCGCGAGGCGACGGCACGTCGGGTGGCGAGCGTAAACTCCAGTCGTTGCCATCCCATACCCATGTGTCATTGAGTCGAGCGCCGTTCGTGCCACCGAACAAGAGCGTTTCGCCCCTAATCTGATCAAAGGCCATGGCGTGGCTGGAACGAGGTGCCGGCACATTTGCGGGTGTTCGTAACACCCAGGACGCGCCGCTCCATTCCCAGGTATCGCTAAAATATGTGCCGGAAAAATAGCCTCCAAAAAGAACGCACATCCCGCGAACACTGTCGTATGCCATGCGAGCATCGTATCGCGGCGATGGTGATGTAGGCGCCGGCCGAAGGGCCCAGTTTGTGCCATCCCACTCCCACGTTTCTCCGTTGTATCCAAAGCCGTCGCGATATCCACCGAACAAAACCGTGCGCGCCCGAACGCTGTCAAAAGTCATCGCGTGATAGCCACGTGACGAAGGCGAATTAGCGGGAAAACGTCGCGCCCAGTTTGTTCCATTCCATTCCCAAGTCTCAGCACTATACGAATTCGTGATATCCACACCGCCAAACAAGACCGTAACATGCCTCACGCTATCGAAGGCCATTGTGTGTACGAAACGCGGCGAAGGTGAATTAACGGGCGTGCGCTGCAGCCAAATGATGCCGTTCCACTCCCAAGTCTGATTGTTGCGGCCGTCAAACGCATATCCCCCAAAGAGAGTTGTTACACCCCGGTCATTGTCATGAGACAGGCAAGTACCCCATCGTTGGGAGGGAGACGGGATCTCTCGATAAACCCAATTGTCACATGACTGGCCACGTGCAGAATTGGTAAGCAAACCCATGACTAAAACGGAAAACCCCAAGAAACGGCACCATGGCTTGAAATCGAATTTTAGATGATTCATTGCCCGCTCCAAAAACCCCGTCGTGCGGAATGGCCGTAGCCCTGACGGAACTACGGCTCGCCATGATAACATTTCAACATCTATAACTCAACGAGATTCGCGGACTCCACTGGCTCCCGACAGTCAGATTCGGTTCACATTGACTCCGTATTTGTCTCACACATTGAGCCCTCCGGAACCCAGCAGCTCGGGATTCGCATTGGGCCGTTTTCACCAAGAAAACCGTAGCCTCAGTCTAAGACGTCGCTTTTGTCACATGGAAAAACCGAACTCAAGATACACAGCAACCCCAACACTTCTTTACACAGCCCTGCTTGTCCGAAACAACCATTCGACTAGAATGCCCCGCAAGCCCATTTCGCCAGCCGGGGTGCCGCCATGCCGCAAAGCAAGATCATCGGCGACGCAATTACCTTCGACGACGTCCTCCTTGTGCCCGCGCGCAGCGCCGTTGTTCCGCGCGACACCGACGTCCGCACCCATCTCACGCGAAACATCATCATCAACATCCCCCTCGTCTCGGCCCCCATGGACACCGTCACCGAGGCCAGCCTCGCCATCGCCCTCGCCCAAGAGGGCGGCATGGGCATCATCCATAAGAATCTCACCATCGAGGCCCAGTGCCGCGAAGTGGAGAAGGTCAAACGAAGCGCCAACGGCGTCATCCTCGACCCCGTCACCCTCCGACCAACGGACACCGTGGATCACGCCGCCGAACTGATGCGCCTGCACAATGTCTCCGGCGTCCCCATCACCACCGACAACGGAAGAATCGTGGGCATCCTGACGCGCCGCGATATGAAGTTCATGGAGCACAACCCCGTCGATGCGTCCAAGGCCCGCACCGCAGCACGTCAACCAAGTCTTCGCGTTGAAGAGGTCATGACGAAGGAAAACCTCGTCACCGCCCCTCCGAACACCTCGCTCGACGATGCCGACAAGATCCTTCAACGCCACAAGGTCGAAAAACTGCTCCTTGTCGACGACCAGCGCCGACTCGTCGGCATGATCACCATCAAAGACATCGACAAGAACCGCCAGTTCCCGAATTCCTGCCGCGATCAGCGCGGCCGGCTTCGCGTCGGCGCTGCCGTCGGCGTAAACGAGTTCGAACGCGTTGACGCCCTCATTCAGGCCGGCGCCGATGTCATCTCCGTCGACAGCGCCCATGGCCACAGCGAGAACGTCATCCAGACCGTTCGCGAGATTCGCAAACGCCACACCATCGACATCATCGCCGGCAACATCGCCACGGCCGAAGCCGCCATCGACCTGATCGAAGCCGGCGCGGATGCCCTCAAGGTCGGCATCGGCCCCGGCTCCATCTGCACCACCCGCATCGTCTCCGGCGTCGGTGTCCCACAGGTCACCGCCATCTTTAATGTGTGCTCGGTCGCCAACGACGCCGGCATCCCCGTGATTGCCGACGGCGGAATCCGTTTCTCCGGGGACATTACCAAGGCCATCGCCGCCGGGGCCCATTGCGTCATGATTGGATCGCTCTTTGCAGGTCTGGATGAGTCGCCGGGCAGCCTGGTGTTCTGGAAAGGCCGCCGTTTCAAGGAATATCGCGGGATGGGGTCGCTCGGGGCAATGGTCGCGGGCAGTTCCGACCGATACAGTCAGGGTGGGACGCAACAACGGGACAAACTGGTCCCCGAAGGCGTCGAAGGCCGGGTACCCTACCGTGGTAAACTGGCCGAACTGACCTTCCAGCTCGTCGGCGGCCTCCGGGCCGGGATGGGCTACTGCGGAACCCCGAGCATCGAGGCCCTCCGCGAGGACGCGCGGTTTGTGCGCGTCAGCGGGGCAGGCATGACCGAAAGCCACCCGCACAACCTCGTCATTACTGAGGAAGCACCGAATTATGCCGTCGAACACATGGTCGAAATCTAACGCCGGGCGAACCCTGCTCGGGCTTGCATGGTCCTTCTCGTTGGCGGCCGGCCTCGGCTGCGCCCACGTCAACAACCCCTGGAAGGATTCCAGCGTCGCCATCAACGACGACATGCATACGCCAAGCTCCGACACCTACTCCAAGGATGATCGCGCTGAATTCCGCACCCGCCACGGCCGCGTTTGCGAGCCTTCGTCCGTCGCCTATCACAACGGCTCCGTGACGCACTGGCCCCTCTGGTTCCAGGATCCATTCGAAGATCGTGGCAACACCGATGTCCCGATGACCAACCCCGACGCCCAGCGAGACCTCCCGGATAACACCTTCGCCGTCACCTGGGTCGACTACTTTCATCTCGCCTACGGCCCCGCCCGCGAACTGCTCAACATCGCCGGCTGGCCCATCAGCGCCGTCGTCGAACACCCCGGCATGTTGATGGAGAGTGATGGCCGAATCAGCAAAAACATCCTCGGCTACGACCACGACCCCAAGCGCAGCGATTCCGTCTCGCGCGAACCGCCGGACGTGGCCATGCTCGCCCCACCCTATTCGCACCCGGAATCCGCGCCGTCCGAGAATGCTCAGACACCGGCCAACTAACACGAACTTCGCCGCTGACCGCTATTTCAAGGCCCACCCGGTCGGGGAAGAATTACCCGACGCTCGGCTGTCGCCTCCAATGCCCCGCGACTTCCGGCATTCGATGGATTAGAATCGTCACTGTTCCATGTGACACCCTCCCTGTGCCACGGAACAGACCCACCGGCGACGCCATGGCCACGCTCGAAATCAAAACCAAGGATCAGTCCCGCACCGTCAATTTCGACGGTCTCCGGTTCACCATTGGCCGGCTCGAAGGAAACGATCTCGTCCTCGCCGACCCGGCCTCGTCGCGAAAACACTGTGTCATCGAAAAGACCGCCGACGGCTTCAAGCTCGTCGACCTCGGCAGCCACAACGGCACATGGATCGGCGAAAACAAGGTCGTCGAAGCCATGCTCCGCCCCGGTGAGGCCTTCCGAATCGGCGCCACATTCATCCGCATTCTCGCCGGCGCAAAGCAGGAAACACTCGATGACGATATCCCGCCCGTCGCTGAATTGATCGAAGACGAGGACAGCCCCGACGAGGAACTTCCGCCGAGCCAGCCCGATCGCGCTGTCGTCGCGACCAACATCGCCGTGCGCGCCATGGCCGCCGGGCCCCTCTCCAAACAGCTCGCCCCACTCATGGAGGCCTGCATCAACGTGCCGCCTTCCGACGGTGCGCCCGGCGTGGCCCGCGACATTCGGCTCCTCAATCGCAAGGGCGTGGGCATCAAAGTGGATGATGCGAAAACCGCCGCCGGCGATGCAGCTGTCGCGTTTCGACAGCTCCTCTTTGCCGCCTTTCGCACCCGCGCGACCGACATCCACATCGAGCCGAAGGCCGAGGTCTATGCCATTCGCTTTCGCATTGATGGTGTCATGCAGTCCGTCGGCGAAATCACCGCAAAGATGGGCATCGCCATTCTGAACGTCATTAAGATCCTCTGCGAGCAGGACATCGCCAAGCGCAACATCGTGCAGGAAGGCAGCTTCGCCGTGGAGCTTCCCTCGCGCCGCGTCGACTTCCGAATCAACCTCACACCCACCACCCACGGCCAGAAGCTTGCACTACGCTTCCTCGACAAAGGCGCGGTCCCGCCGCTCTTTGAAAACCTCGGTATGGATTTGGGCACTGTGAACGAATTGCAGGGCGTCTGCGAAAAAGACGCTGGCATGATCATCCTTGCCGGCCCCACCGGCAGCGGTAAAACCACGACGCTCTACACCGCCCTGCAAAGCATCGACGCTACCAAGCGAAATATCATCACCATTGAAGATCCGGTTGAGTACGAACTACAGAACACTACGCAAATCTCCATCGACCCGGTCCACAACCTCACCTTCGCATCCGTCCTCTCCTCCGTCCTGCGACAGGACCCCGACGTCATCCTCGTCGGCGAAATCCGCGATCAGGAAACCGCCAAACTCGCCATGCAGGCCGCCACCACCGGCCACCTCGTACTGACGACCATCCACGCCCGTGACACCATCGGCACCGTCTTCCGCCTGCTCGATCTCGGCGTGGAGGCGTTCCTCGTCGCCAATGCCGTGACCATGTGCATCTCGCAGCGACTGGTCCGCACCCTCTGCCCGGCCTGTCGCAAGGGCTATCGTCCCGATGCCAAACTCATTCGCGAATTCTCACTGGAATCCCGAGCCCACGGCCAGTTCTACGAAGCCGTCGGCTGCCGCAAATGCATGGGCACCGGCTACCGCGGCCGCGTCGCCCTCTATGAAACGCTCGTCTTCAATCAGCAAGTCCGCGACGTCATCCTGACCAACCCGACCATATCGGACATCCGCAAGGCCGCCGGCGAATGGATGTTCAACACCCTCCACGCGGCCGGCGTCCGAAAGGTCATTGAAGGCGCGACCACCCTCGACGAAGTACGAAAGGTGACCGGCTGATCCAACTTCCACGCCCTTTTTCCCTGTGAGCCCTCCACCGCTTTGCCAGACGCCCCGCAGCCAATACAATAGAGATGTGGTCCAGTAGCCTGCGAATGACCCCGCAGCGACCCACCCCGGTAGGACGACACTCCCAGGACCCCGGCAGGACAAAACTCCACTTTGTCGCAAAACAGCATGACGTTTTCGCCATCCTTCATACTTGCCGAGCTTCCCGCGGAGGGCGCCTACATGCACCCCGTGAAGCTCGCGGCCTTTGTCGCATGCTTCATGCTCTGGGTGCACAACGCCGGCTGGGTGCAGGCCGACATTCGCAAGGTTCGCATCCCTCCCGGCATCTGGACACAGCTCGCCTTCTTCGGCGGCATTGCCGGGTTGCTCGCCATGCTGCTGGTGCCGATGTTCTGGCTCGGCCTCCTTCTCTTCGCCGCGATTTACGGATCATGCATCATCAGCTACGTCATCACCCGCAACCGGCGCGTTGCCCCCTCCGACACCGTTCTCACCATGGCCCACCTTGGGCGGCTCGGCAAGAAACGCGAAGCCGGCGGCGAACTCTCCGGCAAGGATCGCGTCCGAATCAAAGACGCCCATGGCAAGAACCCGCCCTGGCCCAACGAACCCGACCAGCACGCCGGCTATCAGGCCCTTCAAGACCTGCTCTTCGACGCCATTTGGCGACGCGCCAGTGATGTCCGCATGGATCTCGCCCCCAATCAGCCCGTCAACATTGTCTATAAGGTCGACGGCGTGGATCGCGCACGCGAGCCGATTCCCGCCGAACTCGGCCCCCTCGTCTTTGTCCATCTCAAGCGCATCGCCGGCCATAACACCGAGGAGAAGCGAAAGCCCCAGGTGGGTAAGTTCAAAGCCACCATCGGCGCCGGCGGCAAAGGCGACAAATCCGTCGAGGTCGAGGTGAAGTCCGCCGGAAGCACGCAGGGCGAACGTATCACCTTCCGAATGCTCTCTGACGAGAGCAAGTTCCAGATCGGTGACATCGGCCTCCTAAAGGACCAGCTCGATAAATTCGTTGAACACAAGACGGCCAAGGGTGTCGTGCTGGTAACCTCTCCCAAGTCTTCCGGCCTGACGTCATCGCTCTATGCCATGCTTCGTTCTCATGATGCCTACATGCAGAACATCCACGCGCTCGAAGTCGCGAAACTGATGGACATCGAAAACGTCACGCAGCATGTTTTCGACAGTCAGGGCGGCACCATCACCTTCGGCAAGCGCCTCCGCTCCATCATCCGCACCGACCCCGACGTCACCATGGCGGGCGATCTGCCCGACAACGAGACGGCGCAACTCGTCGCCCAAACCGGAAAGTCCGGCAAGCGCATCTACGCCGGCTTTGTCTCCAAGGATGTCTTCTCCGCCCTTGGCACCTACATCCAAGCCGTCGGCGACCCGGCCCTTGCCGCCACCGGCCTCCTGCTCGTCACCAATCAGCGCCTCGTACGCCTGCTCTGCACGCATTGCCGCAAGGCCTATCGACCCGACCCGGCTATTCTCAAGAAAGGCAACCTCCCACAGGGCGAGGATCGCCCCTTCTATCGACCACCGAATCCGAACGAAGTCGAGGTGGACAAGAAGGGTAACCCCATTATCTGCGCCGTCTGCCAAGGCTCGGGCTACCTCGGGCGCACCGGCGTCTTTGAAACACTCTTCGTCGATGAGGCGATTCGTGGAATGATTGCCAAGGGCGTTCCCCTCGCCACGATTAAGGCGGAAGTCCGCAAGAAGGGGATGCTCTTCCTACAGGAGACGGCCCTGCGAAAAGTCTACGACGGCGTTACCAGCATCGCGGAAGTGCTCCGCGTCACCAAGAGCGAGTCCGACAAACCCGCCGCGCCCCGACCCTCCGCGGCCCCAGCACAGTGATGAATGCAATATTGCGGATGGCGATTGTGGAACAGCCGCAACGATTTGAAACATCCGACATCCACGATCCAACATCGGAGATGTGAATCATGACCCCCGTTCCCTGTTCCCTGTTCCCTGTTCCCTCCCCCCTTTGTGCCTTTGTGCCTTTGTGCCTCTGTGCCTTCGGACATTAGTAACCGGAGTCCAACATGCTCTTCTCACTCGGCATCGCCTTCATGATCATCCTCGTGGCCGGCTTCTGGACCTATCAAGGTCTCTACAGTTCCGCCATCTTCTTCTTTGAATGCGTCATCGCCACCCTCATCGCCTTCGGTTTCTATGAACCGCTCAACGGTGTCTGGGTCGCCACGCTCGGCGCGGGGATCGGCAAACCCCTCGCATTCGCCGTGCTTTTCCTGATTCCGCTCGTCGGCATGAAAGCCGCTACCGATCACTACTTCACTGAGAATCTTCGCTTTAACGTCGCCGTGGATCGCGGTGTCGCCGGCGTGTTCGGACTGCTTAGTTCGCTTGTGCTCGTGGGCACGGCGTTGGTCGGTGTACAGATGCTCCCGATCGGCTCCGCCGTCTTCGGTTTCGAGCGACTCTCCGTCAGCCCTGAAGGCGACGTCTCCAAGAAAAACATCTTTTTCAAGCCAGACAACTTCGCCGCCGGACTCGCCTCCATGGCCTCGGCCGGAAGCATGAGCGGTTCGGCCAATCTCGCCACAGCGCAACCCGACATGCTCATGAACCTGTACGGCGCGCGATCCTGCGTCCAGACCGAGGACACCCACGACGTCCCCGCCGACTGCATCAAGATCAACTCCTACTGGGAAACACGGCAGATCGACGCCGTCACCGCCAAACGCGAGAACATCGGCATTTCTCGAACGTTTGACACCAAGGAAATCTCCGGCGGCAAGCTCCTCGTCTTCGACATCAACCTCGGCCCGACGGCGGGCGTAAAGGACAAGTCCGACGTTTATTTTCGCCTCCCTCAGTTCCGTCTCATCGGCCCGCCGCCAGAGACCAAGCGATCTCCACAAGTGATCCTTGCCAGCGGCGCGAGCGATGTCTACGTGAACAAGGCGCATAACTGGGTTCAGATCCAGGACGGCCAAGCCAAGCGGCTCGTCCGCTTCGACCCGACGACCAATTTTGTCCTCAGCAACAACGCCACCAAGGAAGTCATCGAGCAGGGCAAGGGCTATCGCATCTGTGTCGCCTTTGAGGTCCCCGATGATTTTGAGCCGTGGTACCTCGCCTACAAGAACGGCGGCCGCTGCGAAATCAACAAGGCCAAGATGTTCAAACAGACGCCGCCCAAGTCCGGCGCCATCGCCATGGGCAACTCCGGCCCCGGCCGCAGCCTCGGCGAGCCCGCGAAGCCGAAACCCAAGCCCGGCCAGGAAGCCACCGGCACTGTCGGCAAGCCCGCCGGCGGCGCAACCCATATAGCCAACGCCACGGATGTCTATGTCACCTCAAAGATCCCTGTTCCCGTTTCGCGGTCCGAATCGGTCGTGAGCGGGTCGCTCAAGGGCGGAAAGCTCGACGACTGCCATTTCGCGGTCGAGCTGGAGGAAGACATCGAAAAATCGCTGGAGGTCAAGGAGTTCCTCGTCCCCGATGGCAAGAAGCTCGTCATCCTCGATGCCGACAAGAATCAGGCCCTCAGCATGTACGGCCGCGCCCTGAACTTCACGTCCAACGTCCTGGCCCAGGTCACCCTCACCACCGACAAAGGTGAGATCTACTTCGCCCAGGGCTTCTATGCGGTTGGCAAAACGAGCGGCAAGACGTGGGTCGAGATTCAGTACCACCCCGAACCTGATGTCCCGGAGCGTAGCGTCACCAAACCAAAGAAAGTCACGAACGCCGTGCTCCAATCGACGCCCAAAGAAACCCGCCGCTTCGGCTACATCTTCGTTGTTGACCCCGGCGTAAAGATCACCACCTTCAAATCCGGCGGCACCGGCGGCACCCAAACCGTCAACATCGATGTGCCGTAAAACGCGGGCACTATTTCATCGCCGCAAACTTCGCCGATGAAATAAGATGCCCCGCCTTGCGACACTTACAGCCGCCGCGCTTACCCTCTGCACCCTCGCGGCACCGGCAAACGCTCAATTCCTCTCACGCCTTTTTGCCAAGCCCGCCCCCCTCGCGGACACGCAGGACGCACTTGAGTCCCTCGTCAGTTCCGTCACCCCCTCGGTCGTAGCCATCGAAGCCCACCGCCCGCCGGCCACGGGAATCAGCGATGCTCGCTCGTTCGGTGCCGGGTTCATCATCTCCAAAGACGGGAAAATCCTGACCAGCGAACACGTCATCGCCGACGCGATTTCCATCTATGTAACGCTCCATTACGGCGATCGCGTTCGCGCCCGCCGGCTCGGCGCCGACCCGCGATCCGACCTCGCCGTGATTCAGATCGACACCCCCTATCTCACCCCCGTCAAATGGCTGGACGATCCCGATACCCTCCGCCGCGGCCACATGGTCGTCGCCTTCGGCAATCCCCTCGGCCTCTCCGCCGACGGACACGCCGCCCCCAGCATGGGCCTCGTCTCCGCCATCGCCCGCCCGCTGCCCGACACCTTCGGCCAATCCGAGGATCGTTATTACGGCGACATGATCCAATGCACCGCGCCCGTCGGCCCCGGTTACTCCGGCGGACCACTCGTCGATATCCATGGCCGCGTCGCCGGAGTCCTCACGGCCATCGCCTCACAGAACAGACCCGGCGAATCGCTCGCCTTTGCCGTGCCGATTACACAGCGAACCCGCGCCGTCATCGCCAAACTCGCCCGCGGCGAAGACGTCGAATACGGTTACCTCGGCATCGGTGTACGCGATCAGGCCCCTTCCGGCATTGATTCGCTCCGCCTGACTCCCATCGCTTTCGCTCAGGATGGGGGAACGACTTTCCCGGCACGATGTCCCATCCTTACATTCGTCCAGCCTGGCGGCCCTGCCGATCTAGCCTCCCTGCAACCGGGTGATGGGATTTCATCAGTCGACGGCACACATGTCTCGACCGCCGACGAACTGGTGCAACTAATCGGCGCCACCGGTCCCGATCGCCGCGTCGTCCTTAGGATTGTCCGCGGGGGTCGCGCCTTGGAAATCACGGCAAACCTCACTCGCCGAACGGCAATCACGGCTCCGCAAGCCGCAAAGCAGTGCTTCTTCCGTGGCGCTGCGCTGGGCCCTATCGACGCGGCAATTACAGAGAAGATTGACGTCCCCGCCGGCGCGCTACTCGTCCTCATGGTCGCCACTGGTTCCCCTGCCGACCGCGCTGGCCTCTCTCCCGGCGACGTCGTCGTCCGCGTCAACGGCCGCAGCCTCACCCCCGACTCCGCCGATGCCCTCGCCGCCCTCCCCGACGACTGCCTACTCGGCCTCGCCAACGGCGGCTCGATCTTATTGAAGCCGACCACGCCATCTCGTTAATTCTCATTCGGGCGTCAGCCCATTCCCTCCCCTTGATAAGGGGAGGGCCAGGGTGGGGTCGCGAACACGGGTAAACGCACAACCACTTGCGCCGTTATAATCTGAGGAATAATTCCCCCAAGGAGTCGCCCGTGCCCGAGCAACCCAATCTCAAAATCCCCGACGTTTCCACCCTCGCCGCCAAGCTGCGCGACATCAAGGACTTCCCAAAGCCCGGCATCGTCTTCAAGGATGTCACCCCGCTGCTCGCCGACTCGGCCGCCCTGTCGCTGGCCGTCGAACTCCTCACGCAGCCGTTTCGCTCGCTGCACATCGACAAGGTCGTCGGTGCCGAGAGCCGCGGCTTCATCTTCGGCACGGCCGTCGCGCGGAATCTCTCCGCCGGCTTCGTCCCTATTCGCAAGCCCGGCAAGCTGCCCTACAAAACACGGAAGATGTCCTATGAACTGGAGTACGGCACGGACTCGCTCGAAATCCACGAAGACGCCATCCGCCCCGGAGAGCGAGTCCTGATGATCGACGACCTTCTTGCCACTGGCGGCACCATGGTTGCGTGCTGCGATCTCGTCAAAGAATTGAAAGGGGAAATTGTCGGCGTCGCGGTGCTGATCGAACTCTGCTTCCTAAACGGCCGCAACCGCTTCCCCGGCATCCCCGTCCACTCGGTCATCAAAATCAACGGCGAAGGCCCCGCCGTCGCAACGGATTTCTGACCAGCCGCGCGCCCCCTCCTCGTCATTCCCGCGAAGGCGGGAATCCAGATAGAATCCCAGTCCATGCCCAAGCAGCCAGCCGTGTACATCATGGCCAGTAAGCGCAACGGAACGCTTTACACGGGTGTCACAAGTGATTTGCTCAGTCGCACATGGCAACATCAGAATGACGCCGTGGATGGTTTTACCAAACGATACGCAGTCCACACTCTGGTCTATCTTGAGATTCACGACGACAAGATTTCTGCCATCACAAGGGAGAAGCAAATCAAGAAATGGAACCGTGCGTGGAAGCTAAGACTTATTGAAGAAAAAAATCCACAGTGGCGGGATTTGGTTGACGATCTGGTCTAAACCTGGACTCCCGCCTGCGCGGGAGTGACGAACGAGGGAACCCTGCTCGCGACGCACCATTTGCCCACCCGTGGGCCCCCCACTCCGTCATTCTCGCGCTTCCCATCGTCATTTCCGCGCAGGCGGGAATCCAGGCCCCTTCTCACCCCAACCCCGCCCGCACCAAATCTTGCAGCCGCACCACTCCGCTCGGCTTCTGCCCATCCGCGCTCACCACCAGCATCGTGATCTCGCTCTCTCGCATCAGCCGCAAGCAATCCACCGCCAGCTCATCCGGCGACACCGTTGAACACCGCACCGGCGGTTCTCCGGGGTCGCGCCGGCTCTGCCGCCACGCCTCGCCCGCCGTCAGTTTCGTCGGCGTCTCGCACCGTGTCAGCAATCGCCGCAAGTCGCCATCGGTAAACACGCCGACCAGCACGCCTTTCTCATCGACCACGCACGTCATGCCCAAGTGTTTGCCGGTCATCTCCAGCAGCATGTCCTTGAAGCCTTTGCCCGATGCCACACACGGCATTTCCGCGCCGCCATGCATCACATCCGACGCCCGCATGAGCAGCCGTTTGCCTAGGCTTCCATCGGGGTGATACCGTGCGAATTGTTCCTCGTTGAACCCGCGCGAATCGAGCAACGCCATCGCCAGGGCATCGCATAGCGCCAATGTCATCGTCGTGCTCGTCGTCGGCGCCAACGCCAGCGGGCCTGCCTCGGGCAGCTTCGGCATTTCCAATACGACATCCGCCAATTCGGAAAGCCCCGACGCGCCACCTTCGCACACCGCGATCACGCTTCCGCCAACCCGTCGGAAATGCCCGACGAAGCGCACCAGTTCATCCGTATTCCCACTCTTGGAAAGTGCCAGCAAAACGGCATTCGAATCGACCAATCCCAGATCGCCATGAACGCCTTCGACGGGATGCATGAACACCGCCGGCGTCCCGGTGCTAGAAAGCGTCGCCGCGGCCTTGCGCGCAATTAGCCCGCTCTTGCCGATCCCGGTGACGACCATCTGCGCCCGCGAGTTCTGCACCAGCCGCACTGCCTCGCGGAACGGCTCGCCCACCAACTCGGCCAGCCCGGATAGCGCCTTGGCCTGCTCGCGAATAATGCTTTGTGCCAGTTCAACAGGATCGCGCAATGAAGTGAGCTCCTCGGCGAATGGAGGAATCTTATCACATTCCGGCCATGATGCCGAACAGCCGCCTCCGCACGCCTTTCATAGCCGGAGCGAATCACCCGTTTGGATTTATGTGAATTGTGTTGGCGATGCGCGGGAGCGGACGCTACACCTTCTTGTCTAAATCATCATCCAGCTTCAAATCATCCGCGATCTTGAAGTCGTCAATGTCCCCCAGCGCCTGCTCCCCCGTGATCTTGTTCAACTCGCTGTCAATGTCCGTCGAGCCCCATGTGCCCTCCAGAGCATCCGGATCCGTCGCGGTCGTCACAGCGCCTTCCGACAGCAACGACGGCCCACCAATGTCCGCCGCGCCGGCCTCGCCCTCGGTGATCGACTCGCCCGCGACATCCGCCGACGGTGTGCCGCCGTCCAGCCGCTGCCGCGTGACGCCCTGATCGTCGGCTTCCTGCTCCTGATATTCGTAGAACTCGCGATAGGTCTTGCGGAAGTAGCCGCCGGCTCGCGTCTCCACGCGATTCAGCACAGCACCAAAGATCCTCGCTCCGACCGACGCCAGTTGCGACGCCGTTCGCTGCAAGGCGCCGCGAGAGGTGACGCGATACTGGCACACCAGAATCACGCCATCGACCGACGACGCCAACACCATCGCATCACTCACGAGCAGCAGCGGCGGCCCATCGAAGATCACCTGGTCATAGCGCGTCCGCGCATCGGCGATCAAATCGCGAAGGTAGCTGCTGCCCAGAAGCTCCGCCGGGTTCGGCGGGATCGGTCCAGCGCCAAGCACATCGAGCCCCGGCACGGCCGTGGACGTCACATAGCTCTCCAGTCGACCCTGCCCAATGAGGATGTTGCTCAATCCCTCCGCCGGCATACCCGGGAAGACCCTGGGCAGCGATGAGCGACGGAAGTTCGCGTCAACCAAGAGCACGCGTCGCCCCGACAGTGCCACCGAGATGGCGAGGTTCGATGAAATCGTCGTCTTGCCGTTGCCGCCGTGCGGACTGGTGACCAGCAGCGTCGCCTGCTGTTCAGCCGGCGCGCTGAAGAACAAATTCGTGCGCAGATTTCGGAATGCCTCGGCCGTGATGGAGTGCGGCGCATCAAGGCAGGCCGTCTCCACCCGATCGATCTCGACTTCGTCGTCGTCAGTAATCGGAACCGTGCCGAGGACGGGCATCGACTGCCGCAACACATCGCGCGGCGTCCGTACCGTTGTGTCTGAAAGCTCGAGCAGCATGGCAATACCGACGGCCAGGCCCAGTCCAAGAATGCCTGCGGCTGGCAGCCAGATTTCCAGCTTGGGTTGCGATTTTCGTTTCGGCGCGACGGCCCGCGATCGAACGTCAATCTGCACCTGTTTTTCGAGGCGAACCGTGGACTTCACTTGATTGTTGAGGTCGAGCTTCTTTTCGTAATCGGCCTTCAACTGCTCGGCTTCTTCGAGCATCTTCTGATAGCGCCACTGCTTGGCGTCTTTGTCGCGCTGTTCGCGATCCGCGAGATTGAGACGATCCTTGGCTCGTGTAAGCAACTCCAGGGCTTCAAGATAATTGCGGCGGGTCTGCTCAATGAGGTCCGCGTTGAACTTGACGATCTTTTGTGCACGCTCCGACCCGGCGCGCTCCGAGGACAGGTCCAACTGGGCCTGTGCCTCTTTCACCATTCGGTGGTTCGGGCCGTAACGAGCCTGCATGGCGCGAAGCGTCTCGTCGGCCTGCTGAACCCGCTGATCGTACTGATAGATCATGGGGTCGTTGTCGAGTTGATTCTTCAATTCCGGCGTGATCGGCAGGTCTTCCGGCTTGACCGCGCTGATGGCCTCGTATTGCGCCTTCTTGCCGTCGGTGTCCAGTTCGAGTTCCGTCACCACGGCCTTCAGTGTGGCGATCGTCTCATTTCCCTCGTCCCCGGAACGAAGTTGAATCTCCTCGTTACTGCGGTATGTGTCGATTTCCTGCTGCTTGTTTTCGTACACCAACTTCGCATCGTCAAGTTCTTTTTGCGATCCGGTGGCGATCGAACGATTGGAGTTCTTCTGAAGCTCGTTGACCATCGTCAGGTATCTATCGACGACCGTGTTGACGATGATTGGGACTTCCTTGGCGACACGCCATGTCGCCGACACACCCACGAAGTTTGAATCGCGAACCGGAGAGGCAGACACGATGTCCGCCAGGAGATCGGCCGGGTCCTCGTTCTTCTCCTTCAGCTTTCGCTCCGCCTCGCGAAACCATTCCGTGGTGCGAAGATCGTTGTCTTCGAGCGCCGCCATGAGCACGCCCGGGCTCTTCACGAGAATCGACTGGTCCTGCAAAAGGCGCAACACCGCCTCAGGCTGCACTTCCGTGCGCTCCAGCGGATTTAACACGTTGATCGGATTCACCGACTGAACGCGGATATACGCCATCGCGCTGTAACTTGGATACCAAAAGAAGAAAATCAGCGTGACGCCCGTGCCGATCGCGAAGAACAGCAGCGTCAGGATGATGATCAACACCATCCGGGCGCGAAGAATCCGTACAACGTCGGCGCCGGACATGCCGCTCGGCGGCTGGCCTGCGGGACGCGGAGCCATGGCCGGGCCAAGACCGCCACTCGCCATGCTTGGGTTCGCAGTTGTCAGCGTCGTCAAGTCAAAACCTCTGTATCCCGGCTGAACCCCGGCCCGAGACCGGCAATTCTTGCCGATCAGGCGCTACCCCCTCTACGAGGGCACGGCCATATGGGTTCACCCCCTAATTGCGGCTGTGTCGGACATACTCCGTCCGGCTATGCCGCGCCGAGGGCCTTCAGTATCTTCGGCAGATACCGTTTATCTCCTTGCTCTTGGCCCAGGCTCTTGGCTCGCTCATACCAAGTCTGCGCCTCAATCTTGTCGCCCTTGCGCTCATAGGTCTGCCCCAGGTGATACAGGATTGCGACACTCTTCTTGTCCTGATCCCTCGCACGGAACAACGCCCCCAACGCCTCGCCGTGGCGGCCGTTCAAGGACAAAACGTAGCCCAGAGTATCCAAAACGCCAGGATCATTGGGGGTCGCCTTTACGGCTTGTTGGGCATAAGGCAATGCCTCAGCCGGCTTGTTAAGTGAGTCCGCGAGCAGGAACGCGAGGTTGTTCAAAGCCAGCGGCTGCTTGGCGTCGACCTTCAAAACAGCTTCGTAATGGGTTCGGGCCTCTTCGGCGCGACCCAGCTCCTGAAGCAGCATTCCCTGCGCGAGACGCGCAAAAACAACATCCCGGTCGCGGGTCGCAAGGTCCGTGACGGCCTTGCACGCCGCCAAGGCATCTTCATTCTTCCCGGAGGCTTGAAGGAGGTGGATCACGGCCTTTTGCTTCTCAATGTTCTTCGGGTCGGCCTGGGAGCGCGTCTGGGCACGGCTCAATGCTTCGGTGATTCCAAGGACGCTGACCATATCGCCGACGACGCGCGTATATGCAATGAAATCTTCGCCCGCCGCCGTCAACGCGCGGTCGAAGGCATCCATCGCCTTTTCCTTCTCGCCAATTTGCTGGTAAGCCCAGCCGAGCCCCGACAATTGATACGGCGCCTGTTCCAGTTGACGTTCCGAAAGCATCTGCGACAGATAGTCCGTCATGGCCTTGGGACGATTGGCCTGCTTGTAGGCATTGAACAGCGCCGCGATAACCTCCTGCCGATCGCGCGCCAATTCGGCGGCCTTCTCATAGCCCTGCACGGCCTTGTCCCACTTCTGCATTCGCTCGCCAAGGCGGCCGAGGATCATCGGCCACTTGTATTCCTTGGGATAGAGTCGCATATAAGTAAAGACGACATTTTCCGCTTCGGTATATCGCGGCGGGCGAATACGCGCATAGGCATCAATCAGCGCTTCCGCCACGGCGGTCTGATCGGGCTTCTGATCAATGATGGAGCGCAGCTCCACGATTGCCTCGTCGCCGCGGCCCAGTTCGATCAATGCATCCGCCAGGGCCATGCGGTGCTGATAAAGGAAGCCGTCGGGGCTGAAGGTCTTGGCTTTGCGAAGATCATCCACCGCCGCCTGCCAGCGACCCATCAACATGTACATTTGCCCGCGCTGCCACAGTGCAACCGTATTATTCGAGTCACGCTCAAGATGAGCGTCAAATGCCTCCTTGGCCTTCTGAATATCGCCGCCGATGCGGTGATAGGCGCCCGTGTAGATCATTCCTTGCGAGTCATTGGGGTACTTCACAACGAAGGCATCAATCTCCTTCTTGGCGTTGTCGAGATCGCCGAGCGCCAGCCACAAGGCGATGATGCGGGAGTGTGTTGACTGCGCCATTGCGGCGTCTGCGGGTTCCGTGCACATTTGGATCAACCGGTTGTAATACTCAACCGAGTCTCGGAAACGATTGGTCCGGGCGAAATACTCACCAGCTGAATTGAGAACTTCCTCGAATGCATCGAGGCTCACTGCCAACCGGAAATACCGATCTGCCGTTGCCAGCGACTTCTGTACTTCATAGAACTGGCCGAGGCATACCGCGACCTCCGCCTTGCGAGCCTTATCGGTTTCCGCGTTCATCAAATCGACAAGGAGCTGATCGCCCTCCTGCGGCCGGTTGACTTCCTCGCGCCCAAAAAAGCGCGCGATTTCCCTGGCCAGGCGCAGGTCGTTCTTGGAAACCTTGAGGGCCTCGCGATAGATCTCCGCGGCCTTGTCATACTTCGCCACCTTGGGGTCGCCGTAAAGCCGCGCCAGGAAAACGAGATTCTCAATGTCGTTGGGGTTGTCACGACGGGCCTTCTCGCGGGCCGCGATGCCGGTTGTCGGATTCTCCTTCTCGCTCATGACCTGCAGCTGTTGCCGCAGCCATTTGTCGTCTTGAATAACCCGCGCCGCAGCCTGAACGAATTTTTGGGCATCTTTTTCGTTACCCTCACTTATCAGGATTTGAGCCATCGCCCGATTCGCGAATCCGTTCGTCGGGTCCACTTCGAGGGCCCTCGAAATCGCTTGCTTTGCATCCGGGGTGCGGTTCTTCATGGCCAGAAAGGTCTCACCCAAATACGTCCACCCAAACGCGTTGGACGGAAACTTTGCAAGGCCGGCAGAAATTAGGTCCACCGCGTCCTGATATTTGCCCTGTGCATATGCCATGCGGCCCTGCGCGATTTTTCCTTCTGTGCCGTCGGCATTAAGCTGGCCGTCTCGCGTGACGTACCGCGCCATGCGCTCCCAATCCTTCTTGGCCGCTGCCAGCCGCATCTGCCGATCCACCACTTCGATCGAATCCGGCTTGATCTTCTCGGCCTCATCAAGCGAGGCGAGCGCCTCGTCCAACTTGTCTCGCCGACCGAAAAAATCCGCCAGGGACAGAGCGCGGTTGTACGGGTCCTTTTCCTGCTTGAGAAAGGCAAGGGTCGCGTCATCGTTGTGCTCTGTTTCGAGAATGATTGTGTATAAGCGGCGATACTTACCTCCGTCCGGCGACCGACTCATCGCCGACTCCAGCATTGCCTTCGCTTCCGCCATTCGGTCGGTGGCTTCATACACCCTGAACAACATGCGAATGGCCGAATCGTTTCCGGCGTCCTTCGCAACGAGGGGCTTGAGACGGGCTTCAGCCTCGTTGTATCGCTGTTCGGTCATAAGCAGTCGGATACTGCCAAGTTCGTCTCCGGCTGCGTCACTCTTCGCGAGCTTTTTCAGCTCCTCCGTGGCCAGATCCATCTGTCCCAACAACCGATATGCCTCAGCCTTAAACTGGATCGCCGTCTCGTTCTTATCCATGAAATCACGGAGGGGACCGGCCTCAAGGGGCTTAAGTTCGACCATGGCCTGCGCCGGCTCGTTCATTTGCAGGTAAACCTGACCAAGTCGCAGTCGCAACACCGGAGAGTTCGGCAAGAGAGCGATCGCCTTCTTCAGCGCTTTGCTCGCGGCGCCCCATTGAGATTGGCGAACATAAAGCTCGGCCAGTAGCGCCTGCAGCCTCACATGGCGGGCTGCTTCATTGGAGCGATCCGCGGCCTCGGCCTCCTTGGTCGCCGCCACGTATTCACCCTTCGCATTGAGAATGCTCGCGGTTAAAAATCGGGCCTCAGTAGAGGCGGGGTCGACTTCACGCTTCAGTTGGTTGGCCCAGTCTTCCGCGTTGGCGATCGCCGCCTTCTTCTCCGTCTCATCCTTCGCGCCAGAAGCACGATCCAATTCAATCGTGCAGAGCTCGACAAAGAAATTCACCCGTGCGAAGTTGTCGGCGTACTCCCGGAAATGCTTGGTCTTGGGAATCGACGCCAGGCCCTTCTTGAACAGCTCAACCTCCTGGTCAACCAATTCCTTGCGCTTCGCCGCATCCGCTTCCTTTTCGCGGCGGTATTTGTAGAGCTGGCTCAGGCCCTGGTAGGCACGCCC
>CAZSBF010000005.1:0-69980 GCA_964605185.1 uncultured Planctomycetaceae bacterium | reverse complement strand
CTTGGCATCACGATCGAGCCGGAGAAAGTTGCAGGAACACGTATTCGGTCGGCATTGTGCGTTTTGAGAGCTCGCGTGAAGATCGATGAGAAATCGGTGCAAGCATTGATTGATGCCAGCCGACGGCTGAATACGTTGATTGGCACTCTTGCCGTGCTAAATTGGGGGAACACGAGCCTTGGATGGTGGTCATTTGTAACCCACGGCCCAATCGGAGGCGTCGCGCCACAACTTGAGCCAGATCGGGTTCAGTCAGTAGTTGATACTCTTGAGAAATTGCCACCTCTCGTAGCCAGAAGAGTTCGTTCGGCACTTTATTGGATAAATGAAACACGCCAGCTTCTGATGGAAGGATATCGAAACGAGATTCTACGCCTATATGCGGGGTATTGGAATGCCTTCGAATGCCTTGTGGATGCGGTATGCCTCTGTCACCCTTTGCCGAAATTAAGCAAGGGCGCTAAGCAGGCCTCAATTGAAGCTTTTTTCGCTCAAAGAATGGGCAAGTTAGACGCGGTGGCGGTTTCAGAATGTTACAAAACACTGGTGGACCCAGGCTTTGTTGCAAAGGCAAGTCACGCGATGAAGATCTGCTTCCCTCAAGATGCAGAAAAATACGTGTCGGAGTGCTTCAAAGCGAAGCCGAAACGGGACCGTCTGTATGACATCCGGAACGCTATCAATCACGGCGACGTAGATGCAGATAGTCCTAGCGAGTTGTTAAGAGTTGCAGAGAGGTATAGCCGATTGTGGATGATCGTCTTTCGGATGCTTGGCATGATTATCCCGATTGACCGACCATTGGAAACATGAAAACTGCACGAACAGAATTCGATGGAGAACAACATCCGGTTACCCGAGTTGGGACGTCTTGCGTGATGTTGACGCGAAGAGGCAGGCGGCGTGGGTAGAATTTGGGAAGTCGCGCGTGTCTTCCGGTTGCAAAAAAAGGGCATCGGACAACATTGAATGAAATCACTCGACTCGGGGTGTTGTCCTAATTTGACGGCTCGGCTACAGGAATCATGTTCCACTCTGGGGGATGATATATCGTGAAACTGGTCGCTCTACGCTCTTTGGCTAACTCCATCACGCCTATTTCGGTTCCGTCTTCCAAACCAACGACGAGAGTGCAGGCTTCTCCATTCTTCCAATCAATCACTACTGGATCATTTTGAGCAAGAGTTGTGACTAGACAGCTACCGTTTGGCTTGATAAATCCATGCCAGACCATTTGTAGGGCCTTTCTAGAATTGGAGGTGGTTTACACCGCGTAAACCTAGTTCACGTCTTCGGGACTGTCTGCCGGTGGGCTGGGTTGCCCAAGTGACCGTTCTATTTTTCGGAGTGCTAGGCCGATCCAATCCTTCATATCCTGAAAGCTGTCCCTTGTAATTGACGCCGGCCATTCGAGAACTGCTTGGCCTTCGTCGAGAGTGAAAATGTCTTGTTTCGTTCCTGACATACTTGGCCTTCGCTTATGAAGTGGCTCACGCCCCGATCCGCCCTTAATCTGGCCCCCATCATCCAAGGAATCTTTCTTAGCCCCATCTTCTTGAGTTAGTGTACCACCGATTTCGAGTTTTGCAAACTGAATTGTGGCCTTATAATCGTCGATAAGGCCCTTCACGGCGTCTTCGTTGTATTGCCTATCGCGCACCAAGTATGTCTCAATGTTCTCAACTGAAGGTAGGTCCGGCCCCCATTTTGACCATAGTTCTGCGTAAATTTTCGGCTTTAATGCGGCGGTCTTGATTGCCCGCGCCCTCTCCGGTGAGTCTGGCACCTTGTCTTGGATGATCGAAAGAGCGATTGCCGAGAGCTTTATCTCCCTGTTGCCGGGCGTGCCGGTCTCATCAAGCAAACCGAACTGTTTTAGGGCTGATAGAGCCCCTTGGGCCCGACCGCTTGTCGGGTTCGTATATCCCCAGTGCCTCAAGACAACATCGACCTTAGCCGAGAACGCCTTGTCTTTATCATAAACCACCCGAGCCTTTTCCAAGGCATCCTTTAGACCCATCGAAGGGTATGCTGGACTCCGTACTCGCCGACTCCGCTCGACCGCTGTTTCATCTGGCATGCTTAAACTCCTTAGCTCAACAATAGCCCAGAAATCAATCCCCGTCAACTGAAATTTTAGCTCTGGATAAAAATAGTTTAGCTTGACAAGGTCGGGCTAGTGATATAGACTGTCTCCATGATGACAAATCGTTTGGTCTGGAAAGGAGTCCGAAGATGCTCAGATTAGTAGCAGGTCCCACTGAGGCATAAGGCCGCCGATCAGTGGGACCCAAGAGCGATATGTGAGTCGTCCGGGGCTTTGGACTAGACACCCGACCCGTGACGGCAAGGCGGCCGACCTTTTTTACAAGTGCCCTGACGTGGCTGGAACCACTGCCGGGGTGAAGAATCGCACGATTGAGCCGTGTAACTCAGCAGAATTAGTATACAGCTCGTCGTGCCCATCTACAAGGGTTACGAACATGAATGTTTTGAGCCGAGAGACGCAACAGGCCAAGGCAGGTGATTGCGAGGGCGCGCATTTCATGATCACCTTTCAAGGTGACGTGACGCATGACCGGTGAGTCCGGCCCGATTCGTGGGTGATTGTAATAAATACGGATGGGGAATGAAAACGACCTGTGAAATGATGGGAGGCGGGGGAATATGTGCCGGGTGAAGCATTCCGCAACCCCGATGGGGTTGAGTTGGGTGGTAGATGGATTCCCGGGGTAGGGCTTTGCCCAACCCCGGGCTGGGTTCCTTAACCCCGATGGGGTCAGGGAGTGCGCGGGAAAGGATTCCCGGAAAGGTGCGTGCGAGAAGGGAATGTCTCCCAGGCGACTCTTCGACGCGCACGAGACGATTAGGCGTATTCGAAGACCGGGGCGGTTTGGTGCGGTTGCGGTTGTGAGGCAAGCAACGCTTCGATTCGGCGGATGGTGGCGGGGTCGAGAACGACGTCACCGCAGACGTCGCATTGCTGTGCGGGGACGTGATCAATGACGATTACTTGTCCATCCTGCCGGATGGTGTGATGGATGAGCGTTGGTTCATATTCGCCGGGACAGCCAAGAATCGAGCATT
The DNA here is from genome assembly GCA_964605185.1 of uncultured Planctomycetaceae bacterium. Taxonomy (GTDB): domain Bacteria; phylum Planctomycetota; class Phycisphaerae; order UBA1845; family UTPLA1; genus JACRIM01. Next base: position 66,893 of record CAZSBF010000005.1, on the reverse strand, counting down.
TCATAGGGGTGCTCTCCGCTGAGTTGGCGTTACCCATTTGGGAGGTCTGGGCAAATACGCCGTAATGATTATAAGCGTTGGGAGACTCGACGTGCATACGACATGAATATCGCGGTTATCGGCATCCACCCCGTGGACGAGACTACAAGGGCCTCGCCGATGGTCCGGGTAGTTTTCCAGGACGTGACCGTTTGAGATCGCGAAGAGCAAGTCGTCCAACAGGATGAACTCTTCGAGCATTTCCTGGTGAGCATGTTGAGTGACACGAACGGACTCGGAGGCCGCGAGCGATTGAATAAAGGAGAGTGGATCGTTTGGTTGAGTCATAGTGTCGAATGCTCAGCGGTGGGTTGAGTACAACCCACCCTACGATTTTGGCCTATCCTCCGCCGGAGCGGTCGTCGTCGCCTTTCCCGTCGAATCCCAATACGACCACTCGCCGACCTTTTCGCCGCGTTCGTAGAAGCCTTCGGATTCCTTTTGGCCGTTCTCGTGGTAGGTGACCCAGTGGCCGTGGCGCTTGTAGTTTTCGACGCCGGATCGGCGAGCGTAGCCTTCGGCGCGGACCTGGCCGTTCGGGTATTTCTCGACGACGGTGTGCACGCCGGTGATGGACCAGAAGTAGATGAGCCATGCGGCGGCGAAGATGATGGGGATGGCGACGAAGACAGCCTGCACCCGGGGCGAAGGCCTGCGGCCGGGGGCGGGGTTCAGATGGGAGTCGGGGTATCCGGGCATAGGGTGATTGTGTTGTGCGATCATTCAATGGCAGGCAGGGACGCCCGCCCCACTCAATTGGCGCTACTTGAGCAGCCAGCTCTTGATCGCGTGGAGCGTCGTGTCGCGGCCGGCCTTGGCGATGGAGCGCGTGAGCGGGATGTCCTTCGGGCAGACCTTGACGCAGTTCTGTGCATTGCCACAGTCGGTGATGCCGCCGGCCTCCATGAGGGCGTCGAGGCGCTCGCCCTTGGTCATCTTGCCGGTGGGGTGCGCGTTGAAGAGGACGGCCTGCGAGATGACGGCCGGGCCGATGAACTGTTCATCGAAGGCGGCGTTGCGGCGATCGACGTATTGGGCATCGCTCTCGCCGGACTCGCGCGGGACTTCGACCTTGGAGTATTGCGGGCAGGCCTCCATGCAGCAGCCGCAGGTCATGCATTGCGAAAGGGGGTAGGCCTCATCCTGTTCGCCGGGGCTTTGGACGGGCCCTGCGCCGGCGTGGTGGTAACCGTCCACAGGGATCCATGCTTTGACGCGCTGAAGGCCGCGGAACATCCGCGAGCGATCGACGAAGAGATCGCGGACGACGGGAAACTTGCTCATTGGTTCGAGTTCGATCTCGCCGGCCTCGGTGCGGTCGAGATTATCGACGATGGCGGAGCAGGCCTGACGGACGCGGCCGTTGATGACCATGGTGCAGGCACCGCAGACTTCCTCGAGGCAGTTGCAATCCCAGGCGACCGGCTCGACGGAAGATTCTTCGCCGAGGGGATGCGGATTGGCGGCGATGGCCTGCAGGGCGGAGATGACGTTCATGCCGGGGACATGGGGCACGACGAAGCTCTGCCAGTAGCGGCCCTTGCCGGGTCCGTCCTGCCGGGCGATGCGGAAGGTGATGGTGTCGTGGTGGGAATGAGCGGAAGCGTGCGAATCCATGCAGCGATGCTCCAACGGGTCAGTGATGTCCGACGCGTGGCGGCATTATAGGAGGGCGGTGAATTGTGCTGCAAACGTGAAAGGAGTGAAAAACGGAAAGGAAAAATCGGGGCGAGAAGATTCGAACTTCCGACCTCTTGGTCCCGAACCAAGCGCTCTGACCAGGCTGAGCTACGCCCCGCTGAACCTGAACCCTTCATTCTATGCGGCCAACGAGCCAACGCAAGCCGCTCTGGTTCATGGCTAAAACGGTGCGGCTTCGTCGGCGAGGCCCGGCCCGGAGGGGTTGAAGGCGATGCCGGGGTCTTCGGCGTAGCCGCGGTTTCCGTAGCCGGCGTCGTCGGTGATGTAGCCGGGGGCGGCGTTGTCGAAGCGGGTGAAGTGCGGGTTGAAGTGGATCTCGATGTCGCCGGTGGGACCGTTGCGCTGTTTGGCGACGATGATCTCGGCCTTGCCTTTCGATTTTTCGAATTGCTCGGCGGCGGCGGGGCTGGTGGCGCGCTTCTTGCTGAGGTAGTACTCCTCGCGGTGGAGCAGCATGACGACGTCGGCATCCTGCTCGATGGCACCCGACTCGCGGAGGTCGCTCATGCGCGGGCGGTTGCCTTCGCGGCCTTCGACCTGTCGATTGAGCTGGGCCATGGCGACGACAGGAATGTTCAACTCGCGGGCGAGGGCCTTGAGGCCGCGGCTGATGCTGGCAATTTCGTTCTGGCGGCTGTCTTTGGCGGCGGTGCGGTCGAACATGAGCTGCAGGTAGTCCACGAAGATGACCTTGATGTCGTGGCGCATCTTCAGGCGGCGCGACTTGGCGCGAAGCTCCATGACGCTCATGCCGGGCGTATCGTCGACGAAGACGGGGCAGGTGCGCATGTTGCCGCAGGCGAGCTGCAGCTTGGTGATCTCCTCGTCAGAGAGCCGGGCGTGGCGCATCTTGTGCATATCGACCTGGGCACGCGAACACAGCATGCGCTGGGCGATCTGCAGCTTGCTCATTTCCATGGAGAAGAAGGCGGCGGGCATTTGCTCGGAGATGCCGACGGCTTCGAGCATGGAGAGGGCCAGCGCCGTCTTGCCCATGCTGGGCCGGGCGGCGATGACGATGAAGTCGCCATACTGCATGCCGCCGAGCAGGGAGTCGAGTTCGGTGAAACCGGTGGGGACGCCGGAGAGCGTGCCTTCCTCGAAGGATTCGATTTGCTTGAAGGTCTCGTCGAGAAAGTCGCGCAGCGAGACGGCCTGGTTGCTGACGCGCTGTTCCGTCACGTCAAAGAGGGCCTTTTCGGCATCGTCGAGGACCTGCGCGGCCGGCTCAGCCTGGTTGTAGGCCGACTGCATGATCTCGCTGGTGCATTGAATGAGATCGCGGAGCATCGACTTGTCGCGGACGATGCGGGCGTAGTGTTCGCTGTTGGCGGAGGACGGAACGGATTCGGAGAGGTCGATCAGATACTGGCGGCCGCCGACTTCGTCGAGGAGACCGCGGCGGCGGAGTTCATCCTCCAGCACGATGATGTCGATGGGCTTGTTCTCGGCGTAGAGGTCGACGAGGACTTCGTACAAGAGGCGATGGTCAGGGCGATAGAAGCGCGCGGACTCATCCCGGGGGATGAGTTGGACGACTTGGCCGATGGAATCGCGTTCGAGGAGCATCGCGCCGAGCAGGCTCGCCTCCGCTTCCAAATCCTGCGGAGGGAGCCGGCCGGATGCGATGGGATCAGTTGGCCGTGCTGACGGCGTCGGACGGTTGGGCGTTTGGATTGCTGCCTGGGACATCCGTGCCACCTTCCTTCGCCGGTTCCGGTTCGAACTCGCCGGCGCGCTTCTCTGCGACGACCCACACCTTGACGGTTGCCCGGATGTCATCCGCGAGGACGATGGGCACTTCGGTGGAGCCGACTTCCTTGAGATTATGCGACATCTTAACCTGATCGGCGTGGACCGAGTGTCCCTCTTCCATCAGGGCATGTGAAATCTCGCGCGGACCGACCGAGCCATAGAGGTGGCCGTCGGGCGTGCAGGCGGCGGCGATGGTGACTTCGGCACCGGCCAGGCGTGCGGCCGTCTGGCGCCAGACGCCGCGGACTCGCTCGCGTTCCTGAGCGGCGACGATCTTGTCCTTCTCAATGGCCTTGAGGTTGGACTTGGTCGGCTCCAACGCCAGGTGGTGAGGCAGGAGGTAATTTCGAGCATAGCCGGTGGAGACGTCGACGACGTCGCCGCAGAGGCCGAGCTTGGGAATGTCTTTTCGTAAGAGCAGTTTCATAATGGTCGTCTCCTCTAGCCGGCAAAGGACATCAGCCCGATGAATCGGGCGTGTTTGAGGGCCACGCATGACATGCGCTGGTGGCGGGCACAGTTACCGCTGCGCTTTCGCGACAGGTGCTTGCCCTGGCTGGTGACCAGGCGCTGCAAGGAGCCAAGGTCCTTGTAGTCGATCTCTTCGGCCTTCTCGCGGCAGAAGCGGCACTTGGTGACCTCGCGGGCCTTCATGCGCTTCTTCTTCTCGGCGGCCTTGTCGTTTTTCTTCTTACCGAACGGTTTCTTCATGAATGCCATATATCGATCCTCTTCTTAAATTCTTTCGATTTCTTAGAACGGGATGTCATCGCCGGCGGGAACGGTTTCGTCGATGGGCGGCATTTCGTCCATCGGGGCTGCGCTGCCGCCGCCGGTGTTTCGTGCGGACGGTGCAGGGCGTTCGGTACGCTCGTAGCGATCGCCGCCACGATTTGCACCCGCGCCGCCGGCGCCGCCGGCACCACTGGGACCACCGAGAAACTGGAAGTTCTCGACGATGACGTAGAGCTTGCTGCGTTTCTGGCCTTCCTTGGTTTCCCACTGGTCGTACTTGAGGCGGCCCTCGATCAGGATGGGCTTGCCTTTGGTCATGTATTGGTTCAGCGTCTCGGCCTGCTTGCCATAGGCACGAAGGTCGACGAAGGTGACTTCCTCCTTCATCTCGCCGGTCTGCGAACGCCACTTGCGATTGACGGCCATGCCCATCTCGGCGACGGCCGTGTTGCTCGGCAGATGCGAGAGCTGCGGGTCGCGCGTGAGGTTGCCTGCGAGCAGGACTTTGTTGAAGTTGGCCATGAGTCGATCCTTCCCCCGCGCATCCACGCGGCGTCAGACATTTAGACTTCCAGCACGTCGATATCCGGGGCCTCTTCCACGGCGGCCGCGGCCATCGGGGGGCCGTCTCCGGGCCGACCATCGGGTCGTCCGCGGTTGCTGCTCCACTCGTCGGAGCGGAAGCTGGTCTTGGGCGGCGGCGGAGCCGTCAGGGCCTTTTCGATTGTCTCCGGCGTGAGCTTCTCGCGGCGGAGGACGAGAACGCGGACGGCCTTTTCGCTGAGCTGCACGTCGCGCTCGAGGCCGGCGATCTTCTCGGCCGGGGCGTCGAAGAATGCGAGGGCATAGAGGCCGCGCTTGTGTTGGTGGATCGAATAGGCGAGCTTGCGCTCATCCCAATTCTTCAGGCCGAGCACGTTGGCGCCGGCACGATCCAGGATTCGCTTCACCTCCGCCTCGGCGGACGGCCAATCGGACGCCATGTTGGCATCCATCAAGAACATTGCCTCGTATCGCTTCACAGCAAACTCTCCTTACACGCGCCGGACTCGGCCGGCGAAACCGTCACGTTTTTCACTCAGTCCTTCGAGTCTCGATTCGTATCGTTCATCGCGGCGTGGATGCCCTTGGTCACCCACACTTCGACGGCATCGGCCGCCCGCGTGATTTCCTCTTCAACCTCGTCGCGCTCGCTCGCGGCGAACGGCGACAGCACATAATCCGCGACGCTGCCTCGCGTCGGTCGACCCACGCCGACTCGCAGTCGCGGCACGTCGAGCGTTGCCAGCATGGCCAGGACATCGTCGAGGCCTCGCTGACCGCCGGCGGTGCCGGTGGCCCGCATTCGCAGCTTGCCCAGCGGCAGATCCACATCGTCGGACACGATCAACAGATCCGACATCGGGCACTGAAAGAACTGTGCCGCGGCAGAAACGCTCTTGCCGCTCACGTTCATGTAGGTCATGGGCCGGAGCAGGACGATTCGATCTCCGCAGGCCTGACCGTCGGCCACGAGGCCGCTGAACTTCTCCTTCCAGTTTCCGAGCTTCCATCGGTCGCAGAGCAACTCAGCCACGCGGAAACCCACGTTATGCCGCGTGTGCACGTATTGCGCACCGGGGTTGCCGAGACCGACGATGAGTTTCATTCGTGCTTACTGCACCTCATTTATTTCAAGCCTGCGGGCACGGAGGCCCGCACCACTCTTACCTAACAATCTTTCTGGGTTTCGCCACACAATCATGCGGCGGCGCGGAACCCATGGGTTACTTCTTCTCGGCGGCGCCTTCTTCGCCTTCGACTTCGATCTTGCCCTTGGCAATGACTTCGGGCTCGGCGGCACCTTCGACTGGGGCCGTGATCGCTCCTTCGACTTCGGCAAGCGGCGGTCGGCAGGTGGCGACGACGGAATCGGGGTCGTTGATGGCGATGATGTCGGGGTCGAGTTTCAGATCCTTCGTGTAGAGCACCGAATTCAAACTCAGGTGGCTGACATCGATGCGCACCTTGTCGGGAATGTTGGCGACAAGGCACTCGATGTGCAGGTCGGACATTTCCTGTCGAAGCACGCCGCCTTCGGCGATGCCCTTTGGCGTGCCGCGGTATTCGATGGGCACGTGGATTTTCACGCGTTCGTTCAGATCGACGCGAGCCAGATCGACGTGGACCAGGGCAGCGCCGAGGTGATCGTATTGGGCGTCCTTGATCAGGCAGGGCTGCGTCTTGCCGCCCATGTCGATGTTGAACAGGTGGGCACCGTGCTCGACGTGCAATTCAACGGCATGTCGATCCAGCACGATGGGCAGGGGATTTTCCTTATGGCCGTACATGATGCCGGGGAGTTTTCCGTCGCGGCGCAATCGGGCCGCGGCACGGGAGCCGGCTGCTTTACGAGTATCGGCTTTGATTGTCGGGATGTTCATGACTGACGTACCTCACTACGAATGATTGAACAGACTACTCACGGATTGATGTTTATGGATACGGGCGATGGCTTCGCCCAGAATGTCGGAGACACTGACGACGACCAGATTCGACAATCGCTTTTTCGCCTCGGGCGACACCGGAATCGTGTCAGTAACGACGATTTCGGTCAGCGGGGCCTTTTCGAGTCGATCGATGGCGGCGCCGGCAAAGACGGCATGGGTCGCCGCGGCGCGGACGCTTCGGGCGCCTCGCTCACGAACGATCTTGGCGGCTTCGCATACGGTGCCGGCGGTGGCAATCATGTCATCGATCATGATGACATCCTTACCCTCGACATCACCGATGATGTGGTACATCACGGTGGTGGTGCCGCTGGTTCGGCGTTTGTCGATGATGGCGAGATCGCAGCCGGCCTTTTCAGCGAAGACGCGGGTTCGTTTGACGTTGCCGACGTCGGGACTGACGAAGACGACGTTCTTAAAGTCGATGTCTTTCATGTGCTTGAACAGCACGGGCTCGGCCGTCAGGTGATCGACGGGGATATCAAAGAAGCCCTGAATCTGCGAGGCGTGGAGGTCCATGGTCAGGACGCGATCGGCACCGGCCTCGCGGATGATATTGCTGACGAGCTTCGCGGTGATAGGGACGCGGCCTTCTTCCTTGCGATCCTGCCGGGCGTAGCCGTAGTACGGCAGCACCGCCGTGATGCGACGGGCCGAGGCGCGGCGGAGGCAATCCATGAAAATCAGCAGTTCCATGAGATTGTCGTTGACCGGGCGGCAGGTCGATTGAACGATGAAGACATCCTTGCCGCGCACATCGTCGTGGAGCTTCACGAAGAGTTCGCCGTCAGGAAATGTTTCGGCGTGGACGCGGCCGGGGCGGATTTCGAGATAGTTGCAGATCGCATCGGACAAGTCGGGATTACCGCGACCGCCGAAGACTTTGACTTCATCGGGAACCATGGCCATCAGGACACCCTCGATCCCACGCCGGCCTCTGAGGGAGGACGGCGAACCACGTTCACCTGTTTCTTGCCAGCACCGACGACGGTGCGGCGCTCGGCTCCCGTTGAATCCAGTGCAGACAACACGCCGGGGCCGACGTGCGTCCCATCAGCGACGACGGCGCCATCGGTGACGTAGGCATAAGGGCCGATGACGCAGGAGGCACCGATGCGGGCATGGCCTTCGATGGTGCTGAATGGGCGGATTACCGTTTCGACGCCGATCTTGGCGCGACAGTCGATCCACGTGCTTTCGGGATCGAGGATCGTGACGCCGGCATCCATCCACTCGGCGGCGATTCGCTTCTGCATGAGGCGGTTGACGTCTGCCAACTCGGCGCGGGAGTTGATTCCGGTGGCGTCGATGGCGGGGACGCGCGTCGTGGCTCGGACGGGCTTGCCTTCGCCACGCAGGATTTCGAGGACATCGGTGATGTAATACTCGCCCTTGGCGTTCTTATTCGTGAGCTTGGGCAAGGCGGCGAGCAGCGAAGCGGCGTCGAAGCAGTAGTAGCTGGGGTTGACTTCGTTGATCTTCAGTTGGTCGGGGGTGCAATCGCGGTGTTCGACGATGCGCTCAAAATCCCCTTTGGCATCGCGGATGATTCGGCCGTAACCGGTGGCGTCGTCGAGGACGGTAGTGGCGATGGAGGCGGTGGAACACGTGGTGCGATGCGAACCGATGAGGTCGAGCAGGGTCTGCGAGCGGATCATGGGCATATCGCCGGCGATGATGATGACATCGCCATGAAAGCCCTTCAGGGCGTCGGCGCACATCATGACGGCGTGGCCAGTGCCCTTTTGCTCGCGTTGTTCGACGAAGTGAACGCCGGGTTCGGCGCTGAATGCATCGATGATTTTTTCTTTGGCGAAACCGACGACAATGTGGAAGGTGTCGATGTCGGCGCCGCGGCAGGCCTCCAGAACGTGGCCGAGCATGGTGCGACCGCAGACCTCGTGCATGACCTTGGGCCACTCGGTCTTCATGCGCGTGGATTTGCCGGCGGCGAGAATGATCGCCGCGAGTCGGCGCGGGGCCGATGCTGAGGTTGGCTGAGGCGCTGCCACAAACACTCCGCGAGCACGTCGCACATGCGACACTAGGGAACTACCCGGCGAGGATTCGAACCTCGACAAGCAGGACCAAAACCTGCTGTGCTACCATTACACTACCGGGTAATGGTGGTGATCCTACCTGTTCTGTACGGCAGCTGCACTCACGAAATCGTCCCGAATTCGGGGCAATCTGTGGATCGACCTCTCAGGGTCGGACTGGACGCGGCTGCATAGGGGGTTCGTCCCGAGGCTAAAGCACCCCACCGCGTGCGGGATGCCTTCTGACCGCCGTCGCTTTCGCTTCTTCGGCCTGTCTCTTTTGGATCGAACGTCGCTGGTTAGAGCGAGTCTGGCCCGAAGGCAAGACGGGGGAAGGTTACGGCGAACGCGGCCCCCTGTCAACGCGGCCGAGAATCGATCGACCGCTTTAGGGCCGTCCGAGAACAGGCCATTACCTACCCGTGGTTCGCAAGTCCCTGTGGCCAATTTGGTTATCTGATTGCGGATGGGCCGGTGGTATTGGATATCAAACGGTAGTCTCCCCATGGTTCGGCATGGAGCCGGGTGTGGGCAGGTGTTTTGGGGGAATCCCATGAATCGCCATTCGTACAAGGTCATGATGACCGGATTCGCGGTGTGCGCCGCTCTCGCGTTCGGTGCGGGATGCGAGACGCCGCTTGAGGACGTTCTGAATGAAGTGCTTGGCAACGGCACCGTTCCGCCGCTCAGCCTGGCAACGCTTCGTTCGATGCCGGATTCGGATGGCGACGGCATTCCCGACGCCTTTGATGGAAACCCGGACAATCCGGATGCGGACGGTGACGGCGTCATCGACGGGTTGGATTCAGACCTCGACAACGACGGAGTTCCGAACTGGCTCGATCTGGATCAACTCTCGTCGGACGCGGATGGAGATGGAATCCCCGACATTATCGATGAGAACCCGACGGATTCGGACGCGGACGGAAATGGAGTTCCTGACGGACAGGAAACTGACACCGACGGCGACGGCATTATGGATGCCGATGATCCGGCACCGACTGATCCTGATACCGATGGCGATGGAATCCCGGATGGCGTTGACCCTGATCCCACGAATTCAGATACGAACAACGACGGCGTGCTGGATGGATTCCAGACGGACACCGACGGTGATTGCACGTTTGACGCGCTCGATGAACATCCGACGGATCCGGACTTTAACCAGAACAGCATTCTCGACGGTCAGGAGTGGGACTCCGACTTTGACGGACTGACGGACTGTAACGATCCGGATCAAAACAACATCGACACGGACAATGACGGCACGCCGGACGGCCTGGATAATGATCCAACGAACCCTGACAGCAATTCGAATGGTGTACCCGACGGTGACGAAACGGACTCGGACACCGATGGACTGAACAACTCGGGTGACAACTATCCCGACGATCCGGATGCCAACGAGAACGGCGTGCCGGATGGATCCGACCCGGATTACGACAACGATGCTGATTACGGCGTCGCGACGGACGGCGAACTGGTAGACTTTGACGGTGACGGGCTGATCCAGGGTGTCGACCCGGATGACCATAATCCTGATACCGATGGCGACGGATTTCTTGACGGTCTCGACGGGGCACCGTCGGACGCCGCATTTCATTGACAGCGGGTTGTGAGGTTCGATGCGATAGGGCGGGCCGCCATTGCCCGCCCTATTTGTTGCGCCGGTAGGTCGCAAAACGCAGCGGCGGTTGATGCGTTTCTTCCGTGCAATTCCAATCGGCGGGATTCCACGTTGGAAAATACGTGTCGCCGACCAAGCTGGTGCGTTCAATCCACGTCACCATCATCTCATCCACGACCGGGAGCGCTGCGCGATACAACTCCGCGCCGCCGATGATGAAGGCCTTGTCCTCGTTACGAGAGCGGCACATTTGCAACGCGGCGTCGAGCGAATCAACAACGTCGGCGCCGATGGCGGCATAGCCCTTGGTACGAGTGACAACGATGCTGCGCCGTTCGGGAAGCGGGCGACCGATCGATTCCCACGTGCGGCGCCCCATGATGATGGCGTGGCCGGTGGTGGTGCGTTTGAAGTGCTTCAGGTCGTCGGGCTCGTGCCAAGGAAGATGGCCGTCCTTGCCGATCAGGCCGTCGCGGGTCATGGCAACGATGAGGATAGTGGTCATGGGTGTGGTGGCGCGGCCTGCTACACGGCGACCTTGAACTTGATGCCGTCGTGGCACTGATAACCGACGATTTCAAAGTCATCGTAGGTTAATTCGTCAAACGGTTTTTGGGCGATCACGAGTCTCGGCAGTGGGTACGGTTCGCGTTTCAGTTGTTCCTTCAGTCCGGCAAGGTGATCGTACTCGGCCATCGACGATTCGGGTTTGGCAATGTAAATATGGGCATCAACGATGGAGTGGGCGAAGATGCCAAGACCGAGGCCGACCTCCTGTGCGATCATTTGCGTGAGCGTGGCATACGCGGCCATGTTGAAGGGAATCCCGAGGGCGATGTCGCCGGAGCGCTGGTGAAGATGGCAGTTGAGCTTGCCGTCGCTGACGTGGAAGGCGAAGGTATAGTGGCACGGCGGAAGTTTGCTGGTCAGCGCGTTGCCGGGTTCCCATGCGGTGACGACGAGGCGGCGGCTGTTGGGGTCGCGTTTGAGCGCCTCGATGACGAAGCGGATTTGGTCAACCTCGCGGACGCGCCACTCGCCATCAGCGCCGCGCGTCGCGCTGGGGAAGTGCCGCCAGTAGTGGCCATAGGCGGTTTCGAGGTTTCCGTCGGCATCGGCCCAGGCGTCCCAGATTTTGGTGTGTTGGCGGAGGTTGCGAATGTGATTCTCGCCAGAGAGATACCAGAGCAATTCGCGAAGGATGGAGGGCCAGTGCATTTTTTTGGTTGTCAGGAGCGGAAAGCCGGCGGCGAGATCGACGCGATAGTGCGCTGAGAAGTAGCTGATGGTGTCGACGCCGGTGCGAGAGGGTTTGTGGACGCCCTCGTTGATAACTTTGCGAATAAGATCGTGGTAGACCTGCATTGGGATCCTCCGTGACCGAGGGCGAGTGTAGAACGCACTCGCGGCCGACTCAACCACATCCATAGCGCGACTGTGAAATGCGGGCAGAACCTGCGTGATTCGGCCAGCGTATGATGGAAAAGAAGCCGATCCAATCAGAGGAAACTGCATGGCGCATTTCTACGAGACACTTCCCGCGGCGATTCGGGCGTTGAGCGACGCAGAGGCGATTGATGCGTTTCTGGCAGGCGGGGACATCCCTGGCCGGGCCATTGCGGGGCTGAGCGATCAACACTTGGACGCCCTGCCGATTGCGGGGACGTGGAGCATTCGGCAGATCGTCGTTCACCTGATGGATTCCGACCTGGTGGCGGCGTATCGGATGAAACGAATGATTGCCGAGGAGCGGCCACTACTGGATTGTTATGACGAGACGGCGTTTTCGAAGAAGCTGTTCTATGAGCGGCAGTCGGCGACGGAGGCGTGCGAGGTGATTCGCCGGTCGCGGCAACTTTTGACGATGGTCTTGCGCCAATTGCCCGCGGGGGCGTTTGAACGGGCCGCGCGGCATCCCGAGATCGGTGAGGTTAGGCTGGGGCAGATCGTTCGACTGTATGTCCATCACATTCATCATCATGTTGCGTTCATCGTGAAAAAACGCGAATTACTGGGAGTGCCAATCACCCTATGAATCTCTATCACATCTGGTGCAATCTGAAAGACTCGCACAAGGACCTGGAATTCGTCCGCAATCTTGATGGATACCTCGGGGCGCTGAAGTCGGCGGGGAAGATCGCGGCGTTTCGGCTGACGCGGCGCAAACTGGGATTCGGCCCGCCGGAGTTGGGGGAGTTTCACATCATGATTGAGGCGACGGACTTGGCGCAGCTCGAGGCGGCGTTTGAGACGATCGCGCCGCGACAGGGAGCGATTGAGACGGCGCATGCGAAGGTGTATTCGATGGTCACGGACTTTCGATCCGCGCTGTACCGGGACTTTCCTGATCCGCAACGGCAATAAGTTTGCCCAATTCAACTGGATCGTGCTGCATTCGCGCAACGCGTTATAATCACCCTATGCGGTCCGCTTTCATCCGGACCCTTTGAGGTGAATCATGAGTACCGCCACTGCGACACAGGCGACGGCCGTTGTAAAAGACTTCCTACCGATTGATGGCATTGACCATGTGGAGTTTTACGTGGGAAACGCATTGCAGGCGGCGCAATACTACCGGCATGTGTTTGGGTTCAACATCATCGGGTATCGCGGGCTGGAGACCGGCTCGCGCGACGTGGCGAGTTATGTGCTGGAACAGGGGCAGATTCGATTTATCGTGAGCACGGCACTTACGCCGGATCATGAAATTGCGCGACATTGCGCGTTGCACGGAGACGGTGTGAAGGTGATTGCGTTTCGGGTGCCGGATGTGGACAGCGCGATCGCGGAGACGAAGCATCGCGGTGCGACGGTGGTGGAACCGGCGCGTGCGATCGAGGACAAGACAGGCGTGCTCAAGCGCGGGGCCATTCGGACCTATGGCGAGACGCTGCACGCCTTTGTCGATCGGACGCGCTACAAGGGTGTCTTTGCTCCCGGGTTTGAACCGGTGAGTTTTCCGGCCAAGTGCACGCCGGGGCTGGCGGCGATCGACCACATGGTGGGGAACGTCGAGTTGGGGGCGATGAACCACTGGGTGGGGTTCTATCGGGATGTGCTGGGCTTTGAGCAGTTGCAACACTTTTCAGACAAGGACATCAGCACGGAGTATTCGGCGCTGATGTCGAAGGTAATGCAGAACGGCACGGGGAAGGTGAAGTTTCCGATCAATGAGCCGGCCGAGGGGAAGCGCAAGAGCCAGATCGAGGAGTATCTGGATTTCTATCGCGGAGCCGGCGTGCAGCATGTGGCCATGGTGACGAAGGACATCGTGAACGCGGTGCGGACGCTACGCGATAATGGTGTGGGGTTCCTTCGCGTGCCGGATACGTATTACGACGCGCTGCCGAACCGAGTGGGGAAGATCGACGAGGATTTGAAGGTCATCAAGGAACTGGGCATTCTCGTGGACCGCGATGAGGATGGGTATTTGCTGCAGATCTTCACGAAGCCGCTGGAGGATCGGCCGACGCTGTTCTTCGAGATCATTGAGCGGCACGGCAGCCGGGGCTTCGGCGTGGGGAACTTCAAGGCGCTGTTTGTGAGCATTGAGGAAGAGCAGAAGAAGCGCGGGACGCTGTAGGGTGCGGTCAACACACCCGGTGTATCAGCCGCCCGATTGTTTTTTCCGTTCTTGCAGATACCGTTCGCGGTCGAGTTCCATTTGTTCGTTGTTGGCCAATTGGACGCGATCCTTCACGCGGCGGAGCAATTCCTCCGCCTCCAGAAAAGCGTTTTTTCGAGACTCAATACACTCGGTCTGCAGCTTTAGAGTCTGTCGGGACTTTTCGGCTCTGTATTCGGACTCCAATCGCGAGACTTCATTGGCGGCGCGGGCAATTGAGGGATGATCGTTGCCGTATCTGGTCTTCAGCTCGCTCAAATACTCGTTTGCCTGATGCCACTTCCCTCCAAGCACCAGAAGCGACGAATCACGTGAGAGTTTGTAGAGCATATCATCGCTGACCGGAACTTGTTCCGGCTGCAAGTCCTTCACTTCGGAATACTGCGCTTTCTTCCCGTCTCGATCGAGTTCAAGTTCGGTTTGAATTGCCTCGAGTGTGGCGAGCGCTTCGCCTGCTGCCGCGGCCTTGGTGTTTGTTGGCTGGGCTTCATTTGGTTCGTAGGCCGCCGAGTCGAGTTGAGGGGTGGCCGATGCCTGGGGTGGTGTAACTGGAGCGACAGGTCTCGCACAGGCGGCCAAAAGGAATATGCAAGTGCAAGTGACGGCGGTGAGCAGGCGAGTCATGGCGATCTCCGGAACGTGAAGGTTTAATCGACTCATGCCGGGTATTACGGTCCATTGATTGTATCGGTTCGTTGGTGTTCGGAAGATTGGGGGGTTTTTCACGCCATCGGCAGCAGATCGGCGCCAAATCGATGGCGGCGATGAAAATAACGTTTGGACCGCCCTGGATGCGGGTTCCGTTGAATCTTGTCAGGCTGAAGATCAGCGGGTAGATTACTCCGTAGTTCGGGAGAGACATCATGATTTATTCGGCGGGTTGCGAGTACGCCATCCGTGCGCTTTCACGATTGGCACAACGCGCTCCTAACGGGGCGTTTTGCCTGTTGCGCGATATTGTGGAAAAGGATGAGCTGCCGGAGCATTTCGTCGGCAAGCTGCTTCAGCAGTTGGTGCGGGCGGATTTGCTGATCTCGGCCAAGGGGCGCGGCGGCGGGTTCGCTTTGCGCGGGCTGCCGGGCGAAATCACACTGCGGCAGATCGTTGAGGCCATCGACGGCAAGGACCGGGTTCACCGGTGCATCCTGGGCCTGAACGAGTGCAATGAGCATCAGGCGTGTCCGCAGCATGACCTCTGGGCACCGATCCGTCGCCAGATCGAAGATTCGATGGACAAGACAACCCTGGCGGACCTCGCGGAGTCGCTGGCACGGAAACAGGCTCGATCCGAAAAACTGGTGGTTCGGCGGAAATAGGCGCGGTATAGACAGGCAGGAACGCCTGCTCCACCTTGTGCGGTGGCAGGCAGGGACGCCTGCCCCACCTTGCGACGACCAGACTATTCACATCGGCGATACACTTCTCGATTACCTATGAACACGGACATGGTTCGCGCGAGATTTGCACCCTCCCCCACCGGCTATTTGCATGTCGGCGGGGCGCGCACGGCACTCTTTAACTGGCTTTTCTGCCGAAAGCACGGTGGGCGGTTCATCCTTCGCATTGAAGACACGGACATTCTGCGCAACATCGAAGGGGCCGAGCGGAAGTTGCTTGATGATCTGACGTGGCTGGGCATTGAGCCGGATGAGGGGCCGGATCAGGGCGGGCCGTTTGGACCCTATCGCCAGAGCGAGCGACGCGATTTGTACGAGGCAGCGGTGAACAAGCTGCTCGACGAGGGCAAGGCGTACTACGCGTGGGACACGCCGGAGGAGTTGGACGTGCTGCGGAAGGCAGCGCAGGCCGAGAAGCGGACGTTTCGGTATCCGCGACCGGCGACGCTGCCGACGAAGGCGGAGGCGGATCGGGCGCGGGCCGAGGGTCGATCAGTGGTGGTGCGCTTTCGCGTGCCGGATGAGCCGATTACGGTGCACGATGAGATTCTTGGGGACGTGACATTCGGCGCGGGCGAGATGGAGGATCTCGTCATCTACAAATCGAACGGCTGGCCGACCTATCACTTTGCCGTGGTGGTCGACGATTATCACATGCAGATCACGCACGTGCTGCGGGCGCAGGAGCATTTGATGAACACGCCGAAGCATGTGTTCATGCAGCGGGCGCTGGGGTATGAGCCGCCGAAGTTCGCGCATCTGCCGCTGGTGTTCAACATCGACGGGACGAAGATGTCCAAGCGTGACAAGCACAAGGTCGTGCGCAAGGCGGCGAAAGATTTCATCAAGGCAAAGACGTGGACGGCGGACGACGTGGCGAGGATCGCCCAGGCGACGACCAAGGCGGCCGAGGCGTGGCTGGACAAGGCCGATACCGAGCTGGACATGGAACAGGTGACGCGACTGGCGGCATCGGCAGGTGTGGTGATGCCGGAAATCGACGTACATGACTTCAAGCTGTCGGGGTATCTGCCGGAGGCGCTGACGAATTTCGTGGCGCTCATTGGATGGTCGCCGGGCGGCGATCGGGAGATGCTGCCGCGGCAGGAGATGATCGAATTCTTCAGCCTCGACCGTATTAACAAGACGGCCGGGCGGTTTGATCGGGAGAAGCTGCTCGCAGTGAACACGACGTACTGCGCCGAGGCCAAGCCGGAGCGTCTGCTTGCGGCGTTTCGGGATTGGGCGGAGGCGGTCGATTCACCGATGAAGTCGGTGGATGATGCGCGATTGTCGCGCACGATCGAGCTTTGCAAGGGGATGCGCACGCTGGCGGATGTTGTGAGCAAGGCGGGGCCGTTGTTCGCGCCGGATGAGTCGATTGAGTTCGACCCGGATGCGGTTAAGAAAGTCCTGCAGAAGAAGGACGGCCAGGGATACGCCATGTTGGAGCGGCTGCTGCCCGTTCTGGAGCCGATCGAATCGTGGACGGTTGCGTCGATTGACGCCGCGATCAAGGGGCTCGCGGAGTCGGCCGCGGTGTCGATGGGCGATGTGGCTCAACCGCTTCGCGTGGCCATCGCCGGGCGCGCGGTCAGCCCGGCGATCGCGGAGTCGTTGGAATTGCTGGGCAAGGCCGGCGCGCTAAATCGGATTCGGCGGTGTCTTACGCAGCGAACCTAATCGCTTCATTTGGGTCCGAGACATGAAGCACGCGATTTGTTTACCAGTAGTTTCAGCCGCGTGTGCGGTCTTCCTTACATGTAGTGCGGGTTGCGTGGTGCCCGTGCCGTTGGCGGCGTTTTCGGCGCGATGCGTCGGAAGCGGTGACGAGCTTAAGTTTCGAGATCAAGAGAACAGGTTGATTCGTGCCGGCGGATTCATGCTTGTCAACCGCTCGCAAAGGGCAACTCCGCGATCTGAATCCACATCATCTACAAGCGTCGCATTGATCATGAATGGCCGATCGCGGATTCCGACAGAGTTCACGTGTGCCACGGTTTGGCTATGGCCGAATGAATTCGTTTGGGCCTATTACGTCGCTGGGATGCTCCATAACCCTCTTATGACCATGTGGTACACACCAGTGATTTGTGTCCCAATTCCGTTTGTGGCACCCGAGGATCGTGTTTCGGTATTCCCTCTCATCTCTGGGCACTATCCGAGGAACTGGGGTGGTCTTGAACAAACGTATTGCCACTGGGGTTATTGTGAGTCCGTCCCCGAAAAAAGAAACCCTGTAATCATATTATCAAAAGACAACCCCCAAAAAGCACTTGAGTATTGGCGTTTTATATATAGGCGTCTTCAAGAGTCGCCTCCGCCAAAGACTGGATCAAGTGAAGCCGCTGCATTCGAAAATCAGATATTCTTGCATATCGACGACTGGCAAGCCTCCGACGTTGAGAAGTTCGTTCGGCTCGAAATCGCCCGTTTGACATCGCGTTGTCAGAATCTGCCGCCCCAATGACCGAGGAACGAGGCAGAGCATCAACCAGGCCTTTGCAGCGGCAGGTCGCATGACTGCCTGCAAATGCACTCTCACGCATTATCCGGAGTCAGGACGATCAGATTGCCCGATCCGTCGATTTCACAAATAATCCCTTGCCTAGACTTGGACAATCAAACTATGACTGAATCGCCGACCCCCACGCACTTCATCCACGAGATCATCGAGGCCGACAACGCTGCGCGCAAATGGGGCACGTGGCCCGATGGACGGCCGAAGGTGCATACGCGGTTTCCGCCCGAGCCGAACGGCTATCTGCACATCGGGCACGCCAAGAGCATCTGCCTGAACTTCGGGCTGGCGAAGCACTACGGCGGGAAGTTCAACCTGCGCTTCGACGACACGAACCCGTGCAAGGAAGAGCAGGAATACGTCGACAGCATTGTCGAGGATGTGCGCTGGCTCGGCGGTGACTGGGAGGATCGGCTCCTTTTTGCGTCGGATTATTTCAAACAGATGTATGACTGGGCTTGCCTGCTCATTAAGAAGGGCAAGGCGTATGTCTGCGATCTGACGCCGGAGGAGACGAGCAAGCACCGCGGTTCGCTTACGCGACCGGGGACGAACAGTCCCTTTCGCGATCGCGGCGTTGCGGAGAATCTTGATCTGTTTGATCGCATGCGCAAGGGCGAGTTCCCCGATGGCTCTCGTGTGCTGAAGGCCAAGATCGACATGGCCAGCCCGAATGTGAACCTGCGCGATCCGGTGATGTATCGCATTTTGCATGCCGAGCATCATCGGACGGGCGGGGCGTGGTGCATCTACCCGATGTACGACTGGGCCCACGGGCTGGAGGACAGCATCGAGGGAATCACGCACAGCATCTGCACGCTGGAATTTGAGAACCATCGGCCGCTGTATGACTGGTTCATCGATGCGATCAACGAGGGCGAGGCGACGCCGATCCACCATCCGCAGCAGATCGAATTCGCGCGGCTGGCGCTGACGCACTCGCTGATGAGCAAGCGGAAGCTGCTGGAGCTGGTAAAGGACGGGCATGTGCGCGGGTGGGACGATCCGCGGATGCCGACGGTGAGCGGTCTGCGCCGGCGCGGCTACACGCCGGAGTCGGTTCGGGCGTTTTGCGCTGACATCGGCGTGGCTCGATTCAACGGCATCATCGAGGTTGTGCGGCTCGAGAATGCGCTGCGCGATCATCTGAACAAGATCGCGCCGCGGCGATTGGCGGTGTTGCGGCCGCTGAAACTGGTGATTGAGAACTTCCCCGACGGCGCGGCGGAGGAACTGGACGCCGTGAATAACCCCGAGGACGCGGCGGCGGGCACG
This sequence comes from uncultured Planctomycetaceae bacterium, assembly GCA_964605185.1. GTDB lineage: Bacteria > Planctomycetota > Phycisphaerae > UBA1845 > UTPLA1 > JACRIM01. The sequence goes on along the minus strand of CAZSBF010000005.1, from coordinate 47,690 downwards.
CGGAAGGTGGCGTTCTCGAAGGTCCTGTACATCGAGCGCGAGGATTTCGCGGAGACGCCGCCGAAGGGATATTTCCGGTTGTTCCCCGGCAACGAGGTGCGGCTGCGGTATGCGTTTTTTGTGAAATGCACGGGCTGCGTGAAGGACCCGGCGACCGGTGAGGTAACGGAAGTACATTGCACGTATGACCCGGCCACGCGCGGCGGGGATTCGCCGGATGGGCGCAAGGTGAAGGGGACGATTCATTGGGTCAGTGCGGCGCACGCCGTCGATGCCGAGGTTCGGCTGTATGACCATTTGTTCAAGACGACCGAGCCCGAAGATGTACCGGAGGGCGTGAGTTACCTGACCAACCTGAACCCTGAATCGCTGGTGACATTGAAGTGTTGCAAGTTGGAGCCGTCGCTGGCGGCGTGCGAGGCGCGGCGGGATGCGCATGGGACGCTGACGCCGGACCGGGTGCAGTTCGAGCGGCATGGGTATTTCTGCGTTGATCCGGAATCGAAGGCGGGGGCGTTGGTTTTCAATCGGGCGGTGTCGCTGAAGGATTCGTGGGCGAAGGCAAAGGGGCGGTAGCGCTTATATCGCCGGATTCACCCACGGCACATCGACCACGCCTTCCACATGATTTGCAAATCTGGCCCACGCGAAGCACAGGTCGCTTACGCGATTGAGATGGATGACGATGTTTGGATTGATCGCCGCTTCGTGCGACAGGGAGATGACAGCCCGCTCGGCTCGGCGGCACACGGTACGGGCCATGTGAAAGTGCGAGGCCGCGAGACTGCCGCCGGGGAGGACGAAGGTCGTGAGAGGTGTGACGGGGGCGACTGCGTCGTCGATCCATGATTCGAGGCGGGCGATTTCGGTGGGGCCGATGTGCGGCACGCGTTTTTGTTTTGCCTCGTTGGCGGTGGGCGGCGTGGCGAGGTCGGCGCCGAGGGTGAACAATTCGCTCTGAATGGTTGCGATTCGCTCCCGCAGGATGGTCCATTCCGGACGCGTGGGGAGCGTGCCGAGGGCCGACGCGGCGAGGCCGAGCGTCGCGCTCAGTTCATCCACTTCGCCGTAAGCCGTGACGCGAATGTGATCCTTGGCGACGCGCGAACCGTCGAAGAGGCTGGTGGTTCCGTCGTCGCCGGTCTTGGTGTATAGCTTTGCCACGCGAGTCTTCCCGGTCGAGTTGTGCCAACAAAAACGGCCCGCGAACTATAGTCCGCGGGCCGAGATTCAGAAAGTCAATCGTCGTGGAGTCGGAGAATTACTCATCGGACTCTTCGTCGTCGCTCTTCTTTTCCGGCTTCTTGGGCTTGGCCTTCGAGTCGGCCTTAGCCTTGGGGGCTTCCTCTTCGTCGTCAGAGTCGGCGGAGTCTTCCTTGTCCTTGGCAGCCTTGCCCTTAGCCTTGGCGGGCTTGTCCTTGGCTGCGTCGGCGTCGTCTTCGTCGAAATCCTCATCGGCGGAGGCGGCCGCGCTCTTGTCGTAGGCTTCCTTGACGGCCTTGATGAGCTTCATGGGGACCATCATGTCTATCCGAAAAATCTTATCCTGAACCGCGATGGATCCGGCAATTGGGGCGTTGATCGAAGGGATTTCGAAGGGGAACGGCTCCTCGCCGGCGGCCTTGGCGACCTCGCTGACGACGGTCATGATCGTGTCCACGGCAGCAAACATTTCGCCGGAGCGCGGGCTGGGCAAATGAGCCGAAGCGTCAGCAATACCGGCATCCGAGCCGAGCTTTTCGCCCGATTTCACAGCGTTGCAGATCGTCTCGTAGCGCTTGGTGCCGCCACCGAATGAGACTGCGACGTGCTTGTCATCCACCGCGCCGAAACGAATGATGAATTCCTTGCCGATGACCTTTTCCAACTTCTTTATGTCATCGGGATCGGAATCGGGCATCGAGGCGAAGTCCACCTTTATGGTGTCCAGCTTCTTGCCGGCGACCGTCTCGGCGTCGGCAGCGTGAACGATGCACTTCTTGATCGCGCCGAAGTCCTCGTCCTCTGAGACCGATACGAAGGCTTTGTAGAACTTGCGCACACCGCTAATGAATTCCTTGGAATCAGCGACTTCAGCCACCAGGGCCGTGCCGATCATGGAATCGCCCTTTGGAAGTGCGCTGGCACTCAGGGCGTAACGCTTAATGGATTTCTGCAACTTGACGACTTCCGCATCGAGCGTGTTCAGGGCGTCCTGATCCAGTTCTGCTCCCTGGGTCATGGCCTTGAGCGAGGGGGAAATCGGATGCTCGCTTTCGAATTTTCCCGAGTGTTCGCTTTGCGACGCCGTACCCCCGAAGGCGAACATGAACTTCTCCTTCGGCAGGAGCGAAAGGACGGATTCACTGGAGTTCTTCTGGTCGGCGAACAGGCCTTGGAGATCGCTGCCTTCATGCGGAACGGCCATGAAAATCAGTGAAAACCCCGACTTCTCCAAAGTGACCGAGATTTCAAAAGCGTGAATCTCGTCGGCCACCTTGAAATACTTTTCGATGTCTGCCGCACCGATACCGGATGAGCCGGCCATCATCTGCATCACCGGCATGATCATTTCTTTGTAGGCGGCGAGGATGGAGCGGAGCGAGATGCTGATATAGACATCGGAATTGCTCATCACGCCCATGCGCGAATCGACGATGCTGTCACCGACCGACTTCTTGGTTTTGAGAATCTTGACGGCGCATTCTTCGCTGGGGCTGAGGATGACGGTCTTGCCCTTCACAGCGGCAAAGGCGGGCTCGCCCATGACGGTGCACTTGCTGATGCCGTCAGTGGCTTCCTCGGCGGACAGCTTTTCAAGCAGTGCCTTCGGGTCCTTGGTGGGAACGAGAATGGCCGTCGATTTCTCCTGACCGCCATACTTGTTCGGGTCGAGCATGATGGCGCAGACGGGGCTGTTTTTGTCGATCGAATCGCCCAACTGCAACATGCCGAGGGCCATGTCGCTGAGGGCGCCTTCAAACGGGAGATTGAACATCTCCTTCAACTGGCCGGCCTTGGCGTCGACATTGCTGAGGGACTTTGCGACGACGAAACCCCAGGTGTCGTCGGGGACGAGCTGGAGGGTTTCCTTGAGGTCGCCGGCTCGGGCGATCTGGAGCGGAATCGCGGCCAGCATTGCAGCAGCGAGAATGTACGATTGTTTCTTCCGGGTTGAGAACATGTTATCTCCTGTTTGTCTGATTAATCGATTCGGCCGACGGGCGACCGGAACTCGGGATTGTAACCATCAAACCCGGTCGCGTCTTTTTCAGTCATTCGTCGCCGGGGGGCGCGGGCATTTTTGGTTTTTTGGGAGGCGTGACGACCCGCACCCGCGTTTCTGATTGCTGTTTGGGCATTGATTTGGCGAGTTTGATGAGTTTTGCAACGTCGGCGGCTTCGACTGCGAAGGTGCCAGTGCAGGCATTGGGGAAGTAGTCGAGGGACCAGCCGACCATGGGGCCGTCGCACATGGAACCCGGGACAAGCGGGCTGGTTGAGGTGTGTGCCTGCTGCAATGCGTGGGACGGCATCGGCGTGACGCTCATTGAAAAGGAAAGCAATGCGCCAAGATTTGCAATGACTACGGTATGGGCCTTGGCCGGGAGCATCGAGCGGATACGGCGAACCTGTGGGTTCTTGTCAAGGGTACGGCCGGTCTGACGGGCCTTTTGGAAGTCGCCGATGCCGGCCGGCGCTTCGGCCATGCTGTAGGTGACGTAGGTCTTGTCAAAGGTGGCCAATTGGAATGCTGCATTCTTGCCGTAGACGAATTCCAGTTGTTCGCGGAACTCGCTGCGGAGCGGTTCATCCTTGAGCATGATCTCCTGGCATTTGACTCCGCCGCGATTGACGGATTTGAAGGTTCCCGGTGCGCCCGCGCCGGGCATGACGGCGGCGAGGGCGGGCCCGGCGTTTTCGTGGATGTATTTGAAGTGCTCGATGCCTTTTTCGGGGTTGGCCATGGCATAACCACCGAACATGGTCATGGGGCAACCCTTCTCGGGATTGAGACCGAGGACCGTGAAGGAACCTTGCGTATCGGCGTCGGCAGCCTTGAGCGTTTCAAGGAGCTTCTTTCGAATTGGTTCGTCAATCTTGGCGGCAATGGCGGGCACGTTGCACAGGCCGCGAAAGATGCGGGTGCTGAGCGATTCGCCGGTCTGATTTTTCTGGCAACAGGCCATGGCGAAGAGGAACGGTTGATCGGGGATCACCGCGAAGTGATTGCCTTCGGAATAGGCGGCCTGACGGAAATATCCGGCGGCTTTGCCGGCTGGGTCAAACCGTTGATGGTGGACGAGACGCGCTTCGCCCCCGTTCAAAAACACGGCCACTGAAACTGATTGCATTTCATCGAGCAGGCTACGAGCGGCTTCGATGAAATAATCCATGATGGCCGAGGTGGTCTCGGCGTCGGTGGGCATTTCGGTCGAGCCGATGCTGAGGCGAAGGAGGCCAGTGAGGAGGGAGAACGCCGGGGCGATTTTCTCGTCGCGCCAGCGAGCGAGCGGGATGTGAACGAGGATCTCGCCATCCTTGAGCATCTGTCGCTGGCGGTCATCAAGCGAATCCATGAAGGCGGATTTTTTTTCGACGGCCTTGATGACGCGGAGGGCCTTCCGGGTGTGGGCAGCAAAGCAGCAGCCATCGCGGGCAACGGCAAAGCCCTCCCCTTCCAAGCCATCGAACGGAACGGCGATGCCCTCTCGACCGCCACGCAATTCCTCAATCGTGTCCTCGTCGCGCGGGACGAAGGCAATAATGGCGGACTGAATATCGAACATGGGGCGCGGGAAGATCACGACGACGGGCTTCTCAGGGTCGAGGATTCCGCACTCAAGGCCGAGTGCGTCTTCGAAATCCTCCATGTCCATCCCTTCGGAGTCCGGATTGATGCGCTTGGCGAAGTCCGTGAAATGCTCAAGTGTCTTTTCAATATTTGGAAAGATTACGACCGCACAGGCGTCAGGAGGAATGTATTTGATCGGATCGGCAGCGAAGAGTCGACCCGCGCAGGCGGCGAAGAGAATAACGCATAGGACGTCCGTCCATCGTGGGCGCACGCAGACAGGGCGGTGGAGTTGGATCATCTCGTTCTCGTTCGACCGAGCATTGGCAATGGATTTCGCTCGCACTTGCGCCGGTTCCGTAGAAGGAACATGCGAGGACGGCGCTCCGGCGTCCGTGTCGGGCGGCTCGCCAGTCTAGGTAAGATAACGTAAATCTGCCTGATCGCTAACGCCGGGAACCGACCCAGAGGAGTTTGGGTAGCGGTGACAAAATTCTGAGTTTTCAGCGGATTTCGCGGGCGAACTAGGGCAGGCGCCATGGTTCACCACGAAGGGTCTTGTGAAGATCGTCGAGGGCGGCGCGGGCATCCTTTTCGGCCTTCTGGCGATCGGCCCCTGCCCTAAGCAGGTCGCTGACTTGTTTGGACGGTGCGGAAACCTTCGCAGCCTTCATCATATCGGTGAGGCCTTTTTCGTATCGTTGGGCAAGCCGCGCGATGGTCGGCAGGGCCTCCGGCGCGGTTCCAGCGTCGAAATAGTGGTCAACGGTGTGACCCAGAAGGCTGTAGAGATTGCCCACGAGGGCGGCTTGCTGTCGGGCAGAACAGCCTGCGTAACATCCTGCCGCGGCGGCAACCGCTTCTTCGTCGCGGTATTCGTCGTGACTGCCCCCGGCAAGTTCGGTGATTCGGGCCGACATCACGGCGTTCAGTGCGGCGGCGACGGGCTCCATGTGTTTGAAATCGGCCGCTGCCTCTTTGACGTTCAATGCCTGGTAGATTCGGCGACGGACGTGTTCATCCTTTTCCTTCGCGCCTGCTTCGCCCAATGCGGCAAGGGCTTTTCGGCAGGTGGACTCGTCGTCTTTGATCTTGGATCGCAAATTGGCGATTCCACGGGTTGCCGCGTACCGAACGGCCGGGTGTTTGTTTTTTGTCGCTGCGATCAGTGCGCCGACCGTCGGAGCACTTTCGAGGTCTTCGAGAATGAGCACGGCGGTGAGAGACGTGTTGAGGTCTTCAGACGCCGCGGGGCCTTCCAATTCCGCCGCGACGATTTCGCTGTAGACGTTTAGCCCTTCTTTGGAGACGTCTTTCTCTTTTGCGGGTTTGGCGAGGCGGTCGCGTGCTTCATTCAGGTTGACCGGCGTGGAACCGCCGAAGGTTCGCTTTACGCGCTGGCTGACTTCGGCTTCGAGGGTGCCGCGATCCTGGGGGGTGAGCGTGGCTTTGCGAAGTGTTTCGGTGACGGAATCCTGGGCGCGAGAGGCGGCCGGGATTGCCAGCATGATGACGATGAGGACACTCGGCAGTCGCTGCCACGTCTTGTTCATAACAATCGTTCTAAGGCTTTTCAGGCCGCTCGTCACGTTCCCCCGGGAGTGTCGCATGAGCGGCGAACAGCGGCATCGTCGGCCGCAGGCTGGCGGGAGACGCCGATTCGGTTGGTTTCCAGTTGTCAAACGTATCCGCCGACGGCTCGGAGTGTCAAGTCCGGGCGGCGGAAAATCTGGAATGGCAAGGACTTGGGAGCAAAGTCATGCCCATTCAGCATTGAGAGGCTGCGGAGAGCAAGGTATTATCGAACGGTTGGGTACGTCGTTTGCGGGCGATGGAATCTTTGGGGCAGGCGCGACGGGATAGAGCGATGAAAACAGGCAACATCCCCGAACCGACCGTACGCCGCCTGAGCCTTTACCTGCGCGAACTGGAGAATCTCTGGCGGGCGGATAATCGCACGGTGGCATCCCGGAAACTGGCGGCCGCTCTGAAGTTCACGGCGACACAGATTCGCAAAGACCTCGCTTATTTCGGCCAGTTCGGCCAGCGGGGCATCGGGTATGACGTTGGTGAGTTGATCACCAAGATTCGGCACATCCTCGGGACCGATCGAACGTGGAACGTGCTGCTTGTCGGGGCGGGAAATCTGGGCATGGCCCTTTCGGCCTATCGAGGATTCGCGAAAAAGGGATTCAAGCTCGTTGCGGTGTTTGACGCGGACTCGTCGAAGGTGGGAAGGCCGATCCCCACGCAACCGGAGATTCGGATTCAGTCGGTGGACGAGATACCGGCAACCGTGAAGGAAAAGGACATTCGGCTGGCGATCCTCGCAGTGCCTGGCGAGGCGGCTCAGCCGCTCGTGGATACGCTGGTGCAGTCGGGGATTCGGGGATTGCTCAATTTCGCGCCGGTGAGTATCGACGTGGACGCGAAGGTGGCGATTTCGTCGGTGGATCTGGCGGTGCAGTTGGAGCAATTGTCGTTTCAGGTGGGGTCGGGGGTCTGATGCGACATCTTCTCGACGGGCCTCCCTGTGTGCGCTAAGATATCTCTCGCATACGAGTACTTCACCGAGGCGCAGGTCGTTCATGGAAAAGTACCAAACCAATCCGCACACGATGGGTGGCGACGACGTCCTGACGACGCGGCTTGACCAAGTGGTGAGCCTGATCCGCGAGCATGGGATTAATTGGGCGCGGAAAAACAGCTTGTGGCCGATGCCGTTTGCGACGGCTTGCTGCGGCATCGAGCTGATGGCAACGGGGGCCAGCCGGTATGACATCGCGCGGTTCGGGGCGGAGGTCATGCGGTTTTCGCCGCGGCAGTGCGACTTACTAATATGTGCCGGGCGCGTGGCGATTAAGAACATGCCGGTGCTTCAGCGCATCTATCTGCAGATGACAGAGCCGAAGTGGGTGATCTCCATGGGGGCCTGTGCATCGACGGGTGGTGTTTTTGACACCTATGCCGTGGTGCAAGGGGTCGATCAGTTCCTGCCGGTGGATGTGTATGTGCCGGGGTGCCCGCCGCGTCCGGAGACGCTGATCGAGGGCGTCATGGCGATCCAGCGGATTGTGGAGAAGGACGGCGTGATACCGAGTACGCAGCGCGGCAAGGGATTGCGAATGGTGGCGCAGCCGACGGTGCCGTTGGGTGTGCCTGAAACAGCGGGAGGTCGATAGCGATGGCGAGCCATGACGAGATTGTCGCGGCGTTGCGGTCGCGTTTTCCCAGTGACACGTTCGATGCGAAGCCACTGCTGGAAGGCGGCGCGAAGCCGAGCGATCAGTATTTCATTCGCGTCGCGGCGAATCGGCTAATCGATGTGATGACATTTCTTCGCGACGATGCGCGGATGAAGTTCGAGCAACTGATCGACCTGACCTGCATCGACTATTTGAATTTCCCAAAGGCGGCCGATCGGTTCGGGGTGATCTATTCGCTGCTGTCGTTGACGCACAATCATCGCATCTGGATCAAGTGCTTTGTGAACGACCCGAAGCCAACGGTGCCGTCGGTCACGTCGATCTGGAAGGGCGCGGAGTGGATGGAGCGCGAGGTCTTCGACATGTTCGGTGTCTCTTTCGAGGGGCACCCGGATCTGCGACGCATTCTGACGTGGGATACATTCGAGGCCAACCCGCTTCGGAAAGATTATCCGCTACGTGGCCGCGGCGAACGCGAGGATTATCAGGTCGTCGGGCGCGAGGATGCATGAGGTCCCTGATTCTGCGTGGAGACGTGGTATAATTGGGCGGGTGACTTATGACATATCGAGGAACAGTTCAGAATGGTGTGGTGGTCTTCGTGGGCGACGAGAAACCTCCCGAGGGAATCTCGGTCGAAGTCTATGCCCGGCAGTTGTCTTCTCAAGACGCTGAAGAATGCCCAACGGACCGAAAGATATTTGACGTCGAGCGATATGCCGTCGATACCGGTATTCCTGATCTAGCACTGAACCACGATCACTATCTCTATGGCCTCCCTAAGGTGAATGATGGCGAATGAGCCGGTATTCCTTGATACCGGGGGGCTTCTGGCATTCTTGAATCACCGTGAGTCTTCTCATATTGAGGCCGTCCAGCCGTTTCGTTCATTTGGCCGACTCCGGCGACGCATGATGACCACAGACCTCGTTCTCGCCGAACTTGGAAACTGCATCTCTCGCAGCTCTTTACGCGATTCTTGGAGTGAGTTCATCAGGGACATCGTTGAAGATCCGATGACGACCGCCATCTTTGTAGATCGCCAACTGTTTCTTGCCGGACTGTCTCGCCTCGCCCGGTACCACGACAAAACATGGGGGCTCGTCGATTGCATCAGCTTTGAGGTCATGGCCAGCGCCGGCATTCGTGACGCGTTCACCGCAGACCGACACTTTGAACAGGCCGGATTCAACTGCCTACTGCGAGTCCCCCAATGAAATCACACATCCTTGTTGCGACATGCTGTGCCACCTTTTTCGCCATGTTTTCGTCATTTGCCTATGCCGATGATCCGCCTAACCCTATCGCCGATCCTGCCGCCATTGTTGTCTCAGGCAATGCGCGGTTCACCATCCTGACACCGGGGCTGGTGCGGATGGAGTATTCCGACGGCGGGAAGTTCGAGGATCGGGCGTCGTTCGCTTTCATCAATCGTCGACTCCCCGTGCCGAAATTTGAAAAGGCCGACCGGCAGGGAATCCTCACGATCACCACTGAGAAACTATCCATTCGCTATCGGCCGGGTGGCAAATTCGACAAGAGCAACCTCACTGTGCAAGTGAAATCCGTGGACGGGCAGGCCGACCTCGAATGTGCGCCGCCGTTCGCGAATCCATCCAATCTCGGGGGGACAACCCGAACGCTGGACGGCATTTCAGGGTCATGCCCGTTGGAGGAAGGGTTGCTTTCCCGCAACGGTTGGACCTGCGTGGATGATTCGAAGCGATTGCTGTTCGCAGCTTCACCAGACAATGCCCTTGCCGGCGCGCGGGCCTCGTTGAGTGATTGGCCGTGGGCAACGCCGCGAGAGAAAAAGGATTCGCAGGACTGGTATTTCTTCGCATACGGTCACGACTACAAGGGGGCACTCGCTGATTTCATCAAGGTTGCGGGGCGCATTCCGATGCCGCCGCGATTTGCCTTCGGGGCGTGGTGGTCGCGCTACTGGGCCTATAGCGATGCCGAACTTCGCCAACTCGTGAAGGAGTTCCGCGAGCATGATGTGCCGCTTGATGTGCTGGTCGTCGACATGGACTGGCATCTCGATGGCTGGACCGGCTACACGTGGAATCCGAAGTACTTTCCCGACCCTAACGGCTTTCTCAAATGGGCGCACGCTGAAGGTCTGAAGGTCACGCTCAATCTTCACCCGGCCGAGGGAGTGGGCAAACAGGAGAAGCAATTCCCCGAGGTGTGCAAGGCGATGGGGCTCGATCCGAAAAAGACGGATCGCGTGCCGTTCGACTGCACGGATCGAACGTTTGTCGACGCCTATTTCAAGCTCTTGCATCACCCGATGGAGAAGGCCGGCATCGATTTCTGGTGGATGGATTGGCAGCAGGGGCAGAAGACAAAGATCGAGGGCCTCGATCCGCTTTTCTGGCTGAACTATCTGCACTGGACCGAGATGGAGCGCCGTACCAAGGAGACCGGCGAGCGGCCGATCATCTTTTCGCGTTGGGGCGGCCTCGGAAATCACCGCTACCAAATCGGCTTTTCGGGCGACACGTTTTGCAATTGGCCGTCGCTGGCGTTTCAGCCGCCGTTCACCGCGACGGCGGGCAACGTCGGTTATGCGTATTGGAGCCATGACATCGGTGGGCATCAGCCGGGCAAGGTTGATCCGGAGATGTATGTGCGTTGGTTGCAATGGGGCGCGCTGTCGCCGATTCTGCGCACACACACAACGAAGAACCCCGAGGCCGAGCGGCGCATTTGGCAATTTCCGACGGAGTTCTTCGAGGCCGGCCGCAAGGCGTATCAACTTCGCTATGAGTTGATCCCGTACATCTACACCGCCGCGCGACAGTGCTACGACACGGGAATTCCTCTTTGTCGACCGTTGTATTACGAGTGGCCGGAGTTGGACGAGGCGTACAAGGCCGGCAGTGAGTATTTGTTTGGCGATCAGATGCTGGTCGCGCCGGTGGCAGAGGCGGCGGATCCGATGAGCCAATGCGCCATGGTGGAGGTGTGGTTGCCGCCGGGGAAATGGGTGTATTGGCCCACGGGGCGCATGTATGAAGGGCCGAAGACGATTCCGCTGACGGTGCCGCTCGACGAGATTCCGATTTTCGTGAGAGATGGCGGCATTGTCGTTACGCAGGATTATCGCAACGGTGCATCGACCTCGCCGAACGAACTGGTGGTGAATGTGTTCGGCGAGGCGGATGGTTCGTATCGGCTGTATGAGGACGATGGTGTAAGCAACGACTACACCACAACGGGCGGGATATGGACGGAGATTGCGCATACGAAACAGGAAGGCCGTCACACGGCTCGGATTGGGCCGGCGTCGAGCGAACGTGTTGAACCTCGCAAACGCAAGTACGACTTTCGATTCCATCACGACCCTAAGGCAGAATCGGTGGCAGCAACCGTCACGACGAAGAAGAGTGAAAAGCCCAGCCCCCTTGATTCTGAACTGGTGTACATCCATCCCGGCGCGCCGACGACGGTTCGGCTTGCTGAGGTCGACACGACGTCACAAGTCGAAATCATGTTGACACATCGTGACGCAGCGAAAGCCGCGTTTGAGATGAATCGGGAGGGTGCTACGGGGAAATTCGCTCTGTTGAAGCATGTCGCGGCTGCGGCACCGTCGCTCACTCGCACGCGCGACGCCGTGCAGGCGATTTCGACGGCGTACTTATCCGATCCGACGGATTACTCGATCATTGAAAACCAGTTTGCGCACTGGGCGGGCTATGTGGAGGAATTGTCAGGGGCGAAGCTCAGCGATGCGGAACAGAAGCGACTGTTCGCGCGGTTGCTTGGGCTTTTCTACCGATTGAACGTCGTCTCCGATCCGAATACAGCCGGGGTGTTTGATGTCGCGGCCATCGCGGAGCCGACGATTCTCTTTGACCCCACGGCATTCAATGCCACGCTGACGTTGAAGGCCGCGCCGGGGTGGCGGTTGTTCGGCGCGGCAGCCAAGGCCGAGGGATCGCTCGCCGCGGGCAAACCGCTGAGCATGACGGCCAAGCTGGTCGGCGATGGGACTGTGCACACGGCGATGGTGTCGGCGACGTTGACGGTGAGCCCGAGGGAGTCGAAGGCCGAGCCGATGACATTTGAGTTCGAGAAGATTCTGATGCCGTCAATCAATGCGTGGTGGATCGTGGGTCCGCTGGAATGTCGCGCCGACAATCCGCTCGATCAGCCATTCCTTCCCGAGGAAAGGGTCGAGTTCGAGGCGTTGCACCCCGGCAAGGATGGCGAGCGCGTCACGTGGAAGAAATACATCCGCACGGTGAAGCCGGGTGACGATCTGACCGGCGAGTTTTTCGTCGACTTTGATGAGGTCTTCAGCAAACGCGTGAATGACACCATCGTCTATGGTTTCACCTACATCGATTCGCCGGAGGACATGGACGCCACGTTCGCCTTCGGCACCGACGACGGAGTGAAGATGTGGCTCAATGGCGAGGAAATCTACTTTCTCAACATCGGCCGGCCGTACAGCGCGAAATCCGACCATGTCGCGGTCAAGCTCAAGAAGGGTACAAATACGCTGCTGGTAAAGGTTCATCAGGGCGGCGGCGACGGAGGATTCGGCGTTCACATTGAGGATGCCAATGGTCGGCCGCTGACGCAGGTGAAGCCCCGGTTGAAACCGTAGCAACTCGCACGCGGTACATGGTGCGGGACTGACTGCAGCGGCGGGCAGGGACGCCCGCCCCACTCGTTTGCGCGTTCTTGCGTGAGAACGCGGGCAGGGACGCCCGCTCCACTTTATCCATCGCGCCTGCAGCGCCCCCCTACCGCGCCGAATTGTGCCGCGTCCACTACAATATGCACCACTGATTGCATACATCATTACTGCGATGGAGAGATCGCCATGCTGATCCCGTATCATCCGGAGCCGTATCCCGATTTCAACCAGCCCGAGCCGCGGGCCAAGATGCTGGAGGCGCTGAAACTCGTCGAGTCGCAGCTTGGCCGGAGCTACCCGCTGCGGATCGGCGGCAAGAAGGTGGAGACGTCGGCGAAGATTGAGTCGATCAATCCGGCACGGACTGAGCAGATCGTGGGCTCGGTCTCCAAGGCCGGCGCGGAAGAGGCGATGGCGGCGATTGCGGCGGCTGATTCCGCGTTCAAAAGCTGGTCGCACACGCCGCCGGACGTGCGGGCGCGATATCTGCTTCGGGCAGCGGCGATTATTCGCAAACGCATTTATGAATTCTCGGCGTGGATGGTGTACGAAGTCTCGAAGTCGTGGATCGAGGCCTACGCCGATGCGGCCGAGTGCGTGGATTTTCTCGAGTTTTACGCCCGCGAGATGATGCGACTCGGCGGTTCGCAGCCAGTCACGCCATTCCCCGGCGAAGAGAACGAACTGCGTTACATGTCACTCGGCGTCGGCGTGTGCATCCCGCCGTGGAACTTTCCGTTTGCGATCATGGCGGGCATTACGACGGCATCGATCGTGACGGGGAACACAGTCGTGCTCAAGCCGGCCAGCGCATCGCCGATCATCGCGGCGAAGTTTGTCGAAGTGATGGAAGAAGTGATGCTGCCGCCGGGCGTGCTCAATTTCGTGCCCGGCTCGGGCGGCGCGGTGGGCGATTTGCTCGTTGATCACCCCAAGACACGGTTCATCTCGTTCACCGGCTCGCGCGAAGTGGGCCTGCGCATCTTTGAGCGCGCGGCGAAGGTGCATCCTGGGCAGATCTGGCTCAAGCGCACGATTCTCGAAATGGGCGGCAAGGACTGCATCGTCGTGACACCCAGCGCTGATCTCGACGCGGCGGCCGATGCGGTCACGTGGTCGGCCTTCGGCTTCCAGGGACAGAAGTGCTCGGCGTGCAGTCGTCTGATCGTCGATGAGAAGGTGCACGATGTGCTGGTGCAGAAGGTCGTCGAGCGATCGCGCAAGCTGACCATCGGCAACCCGACCGGGCCGGAGAATTACTTCATGGGAGCCGTGGTTGATAAATCCGCTTTCACCAAGATCAATGAGTACATCGAGATCGGCAAGAAGGAAGGCACGATGGTGCTGGGCGACGCGGAGCCGCCGAGCGGTGGGTTCTACATCCAACCGACTATCTTCACCGGCATCGCGCCGTCGGCGCGGCTTTCGCAGGAAGAAATCTTCGGGCCGGTGCTCGCCGTCATCAAAGGCCGTGGATTTGAAGAGCTGCTTTCTATCGCCAACGGCACGGAGTATGGCCTGACAGGTGCGTTATTCTCCAATGACCGCGCTGAACTGGAGCGGGCGAGGCACGAGTTGCACGTCGGCAATCTGTACCTGAACCGCAAGTGCACGGGGGCGCTGGTCGACGTTCAACCCTTCGGTGGGTTCAACATGTCCGGTACTGATAGCAAGGCCGGCGGGCGGGATTATTTGCAGCTCTTCATGCAGGGGAAGGCCGTGACCGAGCGGCTCTAACGCGGGCCGAGGATTAGCTTGCGTGCTAACGGCCAACATGGCACTTTCGGATGTACGTACTGTCGGTTACGGGATGCCCGATTTACACACCTACATCGAAAAGGGGGCGAAATGGCTCAGGTGCCCACAGTGCCATTATGACTTGCGCGGGCTTGTTGACTTTACGTGCCCAGAGTGCGGAAACGTATTCGACCCCGCCGAACTTCAAAGGCAGTATGTCGATAGCGCCCGAGAACATGAACTTCGCGACGAAATCTACGGCAAAGAGACCCGAATCTCACTTCGGTTCTTGGGGTGGTTTGCTATTACGCTCGTGGGCCTAGGATTTGTTTCCTGCTCCATACGAGAAATCTACCTGAGCCTTCCCGGCGTCGATCGTGGCTCATGTACCAATGGAGGAAATAATACCTATTTATTAATTGTCCAAGACATCCCGGCACTCCTGGCGGTCATCGCAATTCCTTATTTCGCATGGAAATACGCGGTAAGGCTTCGCCGTAACGGTATAACCAAGACATTCTGGAGTTCAGTTCAATTTGGAATGGGCCTACTGTTGCTTGTGTTTTTTTGTCTTCGTGGATGTACCCGATCAATCGCGTACTTCGACTAACCCGGCACCCATGATTGATTGTCTGGTCTCAACGCTGCTGTGGTGGGCGCGGGCCGAGGATTTTTGCGGATACGCGGGTGACCAACTTCGCGTCGCCAAAACGTGTGAGCCACGCCCCCAGCCAATTCACGAACCCCGGTGTCGATAAGACTTTGCCGCGTGCGACGGCGCGATACGCCTTCTCCGCCATCCATTCGACGCTGCAGGCGAGGCGGGTGAAATCGCCGCGGCGTTCCTGATAGCCACCACGGTCGAAGAATTCAGTTTGCACGGGTCCGGGGCAGACGCAGGTCACGCCTACGCCGCTCAACTCCAACTCGCGCCAAAGCGACAGCGACCAGTTCTTTACGAAGGCCTTGGTCGCCCCGTACACCGCCATGTACGGTGTCGGTTGAAAGGCCGCCGTGCTGGCGATGTTCAGCACACGGCCGCATCGCCTCGCGATCATGTCGGGCAGGATGGCATGCGTCAGGCGAATCATCGCGGTCATGTTGAGCTGCATCATGCGCTCCAGCGCGGCGACATCCTGCGATGCGAACTCGCCGTACTCGCCAACGCCGGCGTTGTTGACCAAAACGTCGATGCGGCCGGTGGCGCGGCGGGCGTCGTCGATGATTCGCGGAATCGCTTCGGCATCCAGCAAGTCGGCGCGGATGACCGTGGTGCCTGCGGCTTTTCCGACAAGCTCTTTTGCAAGGGCTTCAAGCCGATCGACGCGGCGGGCGGCGAGGGCGAGGTGCGCTCCGTCGCGAGCGAATCGCCGAGCGAGCGCTTCGCCGATGCCGCTGGATGCTCCGGTAATGAGGATGGTCTGGCCGTTGAACATGCCGGGGCATTGTGGCACAGGCGATTCAAGTATGCACCCGTCCCGGGTTGATAATCGCAAACTGCCGAGATACACTCAGTGAACTCATGGATGCACCCCGCACCACTCGACGAGATGCCGCGGCCCGGGCGATTACGCTCTCCGGGTTGACGCTGGCCGTTTCGGCCGTTCTGGGGGCGCACACCGTGCTGGGGGCACCCGCGGATCGACATGCACCGGCCGCGACGAGACTCGTCGCCGCGGTGTCGACTCCGATGTTCGATTCCGGTGGCTTGCTGGTGATCACCGGCGCTGCCGTGCTGCTGATTGCGTGGATGCAGAAGCAGGGTCTTCGATCGTTGGCCCGTAATCGGCAGCTCATGCCGATCCGCGTGCGGACGATTCGAGTAGACTGCCCGGAGCAGGCCCGCAAGCAATCCATCTCCCACCACATCGGCGGCCTCCACGGCCCGTAGTTTTCAAGCGCCACGTCGCGCACTCTTTTCGCGCATTGCAATTTCAATTTGACGATTCGGCGTTTCGACTTTTCGACTTTTCAACGTTTCGACTTTTTCCCGGTGTCCCATGCCAATTCTCGGTTTCGTCGGCACAGCGTTCCGCAAGGTCTTCGGCTCGCGGAATGACCGCCTTATCAAGCGTTATTTCAGACAGGTGGACCGCATCAACTCCTTTGAGCCGGAGCTGCGCGGTGATTTTGACAAGCGATTCGCGGAGGCGTCGGCCTCGGTGCCGCCCGTCAAAGAAGGCGACGGTGGATTCGCGGCGACTGATCGGGCAGAGGCGCTGCAAAAAATTCGCGTCGATCTGAGTCGCGACCTGCAGGATCGCACAGAGTCGCTTCGCAAGCGCCTCGAACAGGGGCACCCGGTGGACGACGTGCTGCCCGAGGCGTTCGCGGTGATTCGCGAAGCCTCGCGCCGGGCACAGAACCACCGCCATTTCGACTGCCAGCTCGTCGGCGGCATGGTGCTCTTCGAAGGCAAGATTGCTGAAATGAAGACGGGCGAAGGCAAGACCATCGTCTGCCACCTTCCTGCGTTCATGAAATGCGTACAAGGCAAGAAGGTGCACATCGTTACGGTGAACGACTATCTTGTGCAGCGCGACGCGGATTTCGCCAAGCCGATTTTCGAGCTGGTGGGCCTGACAGTCGGCTACATCCAAGGGCAGGTCGACCCCGGCGGTCGCGAAGGCATCCGCGCCAAAGCTTACGCCAGCAATATCACCTACGGCACGAACAACGAATTCGGCTTCGACTATCTCCGCGACAACATGAAGATCGCCGTCGAGGAGCAGGTGCAGGGCAAATTGCACTTCGCCCTGATCGACGAAGTGGATTCCATCCTCATCGACGAGGCTCGCACGCCGCTCATCATCAGCGGACCGGCCGACGACGACGTGAACCGCTATCGCACGGCCGACGCCGTGGCGCGCGTTCTGATCAGCAAGCAGACCAGTGCCAACAACGACACGGCCCGGCGCATCCGCGAGTGGGGCGACAATCCGCCGAAGGAGTTCACGGAGAATCAGAAGTTTGACGACGCGGTTCGCAAGTTCAAATCCGACCCGGAATGGCTCACCGAGGATGAAGCGGCCGCCATCGGGCACGTTCAATATTACGTCACGCGGCGCGAGGGCAAGAGCGTTCATGTGACGCATGAAGGCATCACCGTTGCGCAGGAGCAACTCGGCGTCGGCTCGCTCTTCGTCGGGGCGAATATGGAGTGGCCGCACCTGATCGAGAATAGTGTGAAGGCCCACGTCACCTACGAAAAAGACGTGGAATATGTCGTCAAGGATGGCGAAATCATCATCGTCGACTCGTTCACCGGCCGACTCATGCACGGCCGGCAGTGGTCGGATGGTCTGCACCAGGCGGTCGAGGCGAAGGAGCGTGTGAAGGTCAAGGAGGAGTCGCAGACGCTGGCCACGATCACGCTGCAGAACTTCTTCAAGCTCTATGAACGCATCGCCGGCATGACCGGAACGGCCATGACCGAGGCCGACGAGTTCATGAAGATTTACAAGCTGGACGTCGTCTCAGTGCCGACGAACCGGCCGGTTAATCGGCAGGATTTTCACGACCGCATCTACAAGACGGTGGACGACAAGTACAACGCCATTGTTGAAGAAATCCACGACATCCACACGAAAGGCCGCACCAGCGATGCATTCGTATTGGAGCCGGTGCTGAAGAACCTCAAGCCCATCATGGCGAAGCTGGGGCGCTCCACGGAGTTGATCGAACGGGCGTTGGCCGAGTTCAAGGGCGGTGATGGAAACGGCGATCTGATGCCGGAGGCCTATGACGACGCGATGGGCGATTTGGCGCGCGGTCGGCCGGTGCTGGTCGGTACGGTGTCGATCGAGAACTCCGAGAAGCTCTCCAACCTGCTCACGCGGAAGTACGGCATTCAGCATGAGGTGCTCAACGCCAAGCAACATGCCCGCGAAGCGGACATCGTGAAAAAGGCCGGCGAGCGGCACGAGGAGGGCAAGGGCAAGAACACCGATTTGCGCGGCAACGTGACCATTGCGACCAACATGGCCGGGCGCGGCACGGATATCAAGCTGCAACTGGGCGTGGTGTATGAGAAGTGTGTCGGCGATCTCGGCCCGCCTGAGGGAAGCGATGGGCGGAAGTTTGCGTGGCACGAAAAGGGCGTGATCGGTACGAAGTGCTGCATTAACTGCCCGGATTACGACCCGAAGACGAATTGCGCGCATTGCTGGAAGCCGAAGGTCGATCCGCGATTCCCGGAATTGGGTCGAAGGGTCTGCCCGCACACTGTGCCCTGTGGTTTGCACATCATCGGCACCGAGCGGCATGAGTCGCGCCGAATCGACAACCAGCTTCGCGGGCGATCGGGACGCCAGGGCGACCCCGGTTCGAGCCGGTTTTTCCTCTCGCTCGGCGACGACCTGATGAAGATGTTCATGGGCGAGTGGACGCTGAAGATGCTGGAGCGCATGGGCTTCGAGGAAGGCATGGCCATCGAAGCCAAGAGCATCAACAAAGGTATCGAGCGTGCGCAGAAGAAGGTGGAAGAGCGGAACTTCTCCATCCGCAAGCACCTTCTCGAATATGACGAGGTCATGGATCACCAGCGGCAGGTGTTCTACGGTCAACGGCAACAACTCCTCGAAGCAGGGCAGCCCGGCCGGGCAGGCCCGCTCATCGAGCGTATTAACACCATGATCGATGCGACGATCGACGCGGCGGGCGAGAAGTTTCTCGCGTCGGATTATTCGGCGCAGTGCGCGGCCGAGTGGGTTCGCAACACGCTGGAGGTGAACGTCGACCCCAAGAACATCGACATGCACAGCCTGCCGGCGGCGGAGAATTACATTCGCAACGAGGCTCGCGAAGAGGCACACAACCAAATCACCATGACGGTCGGCGAATATCTCGACCCGGACATGGACCCGAAGCAGTGGGATCTTCGCGGTTTGGCGCGATGGGCAGAGACGCGATTCGGCGCGACCATCACCCAGAATCAACTGCAAAAGATGGGGCCAGACGAAATCTCGCAAATTCTCAATGAGGCCGCCGAGAAGAAGATCGACAACGAGGACCTTTCGCCGATCGAGCGGTTCATGGACCCTGACTTCGGCAAGAATGCGGTCATTGCGTGGGCACATCAGAAGTTTGGCGTCGAACTGAATCCCGAGGAGTTTCGACGACTGCCGGAACGCGATGCGCTCGCCCATCTGCGGAATGCCGTTCAACGCGCGTACAAAGAGCGCGAGGCCCGCTACCCCATCGAGTGGATCATGGAACGCACGGTGCTGCGCGAAGACGTCGACCCGACGGCGGCCGCCGAGCACCTCGTGCAATGGGTCAACTTCAAATTCAACCTCGGTTGGACGCCGGAGAAGATTGCCGGACGGCCGATTCATGAGGTCGCTGATGAGCTAATCGCCATCGGCCGCGAATTCGCGTCGAACGGGCGACTGGAATCAGAGGTCGACGCGGCGCTCAAGTCGGGCGGCGACGCGGCGGAATGGGCGCGGCAGCGATTCGGCCCGGCGTTTAACGACGCTGCGTATGAACAGGCCGCGGATCGGCGCGAAGCACTGCTCGGTTTCGGGCGGGAATTGATTCGCCGCGAACTCACCATGCTGGAGCGCTACGTTCTGTTGCAACTCTACGATCAGGCGTGGAAGGAACACATGCACGCCATCGACATGCTGAAGGATGCCATCGGCCTGCGCCACTTCGGCGGCGATCAAGATCCGAAGATCGCCTACAAGCGCGAAGGCTTCCAGATGTTCCAGGAGATGATGGGCGGCATTCAGGACAAGCTGACCGGGATCATCTTCAAGGCGAGGTTGGCCGACGATGCGGAGCAGCGCAGCCGGTACAACATCGGCGCAGCGCGACATGCCGAGAGCACGAATCTTGGCTTCTCCGGACAGGTCGATAAGGATCGCAGCGCGGCGATGCAGGCGCAGGGCGCGGAGCAAAAGATTGAGACGATCCGCCGCGACCAGCCGAAGGTGGGTCGAAACGATCCGTGCCCATGCGGCAGTGGAAAGAAATACAAGCAGTGTCACGGGAAGGGTGTGGCGCAGTAGGCCATGTGCGATTGCGAAAATCCGAGCCGCCAGCGCAAGCCCGCGGGCCGTGCGGTGGTCCTCGTGTGTGATTCTGCGAGTGAGAATTCGGCTCGCGGCACCACCTCCGTCAACGATTGGTGATGTCGGGAGTGACAGGTCTTGTGAGTTTTTGTAGATCACGAAACTCGGTTTCGGTCATACCGAACTCATCGTAGGAGAAAACTTCACCGCATTCGGGACATGTCTGCGACTGGTTGCCAATCAAGTCGTACCCGCAGCATTTGCATTTAGGAGGCCAGTAACTGATCAGCACAGGACACCTCTTGGCGAAGCGATTGCACACGAAGATTGCGAAGCCCCATGTAACTGCCGTGTAAACAACGAGACTAACAGCAATTCGCATCAACAGGAGCAGGCTGTCCAAGAACAATGCATATTTATCGTGAGTAATAAGCGTGCCGCCAGCTGGGCACCCATGAAAGCCGATGGTATATGCAAACGCCGCGAGTAGCGCGAGTCTTCGTGTACGCAAATGAAAGTGATACTCCTTTAATAAGCTCCAAGGGACGCCAAAGTAGATAACGCAGTACGTGCAAATAGAGAACAGGACGATGTACTTCCCGTCGTCAATGCCGTATTGATCAGCGAACCACACGAGAATGGCAATAATGACAGCCGCTATTGGCGATAGGAACAGTCCAAGCACAAAGCACTTTATGGCAATGTCGCGCGATCCGGATAGCTCGGACTCGCGTACGCGTCTGGAGTCCATTCGCAGTCTCTATTTCTTCTGCCGCGCTTTCTTCGCCGCCCGCGGTGATTCTCGCAGCGCCTCCAGTTCCGCGCTGAGTCGTGCAACCTGCTCGCGCAGCGCGTCGACGCCGTCGTCGTTTGTTGCCGGGGGCGGCGGAGGCGGAGGCATCATGCTACCCATGCCCGGGATCGGGCCGACGGCGCTTCCGTTCATGCCGGGGAAAAGCATGCGCACCCAGTCAAATGGCGCCGTCGGGGCCAGCGCGCTGAAGCCCGACTTCTTTAGGAACTCCTCGAATTGCTTGCGCGAGTGACTGAACGCATCGACGGCCTGCGCGAAGTAGGTGTCCACGAATTTGCGGACCATCTGCTCGTTCGCCTGGATGGCCTGATGCAGCAGGCTGGCGGGGAAGAGGTCCAGCTTGGGCGGGTCGTGCTCCAAGATGATCTGCGTCAGCACGATGTTGGTGATGTCGTGGCCGGTCTTGCTGTCGATGACGCGAATCTGGCGGCCGGCCTGGACCAGCTCGTGCAGGTCGTTGAGGGTGGCGTGGCGGCTGCGGGTCACGTCGTAGAACCGTCGGTTGGGGTATTTCTTGATTTCGAGGATTTCGGGCTGCTCGCCGGTCGTCGCCATGGTTGTTCAGGCTCCCCGCCGGCCGGATGCCGACGCACAAAATCGTAGCGCTTTTGCCAAACGCCGATCCGTCAATCTTTGTAACATGCTGTGATGCATAGACTTATGGCTTACAAAATTTCTTGTGCAAACGCACAAAAAGTTCTTGCACACTGCCCATTCTGCCGATATAGTTTAACAGGACGTAACGGGGTGCGACACAACGTTTTTTTTCGAAAGGGCAACCGCCATGAACCAGACCGTCGAACACAACAAGGCAGAAACCACCGAATTCTTCAAGCAGGCCAATGACAACTTCAAGACCGCCTTTGACACCGGCATGAAGTTTCAGAATGACGCCTTCAAGACCATGACCGAGATGTTCGGTCGCGGCGAGAACTTTGGCGATGTCAAGAATCGGGTCGAGACCCTCGCCACCGATTCCATCAATCTCGTTCGCAAGAACACCGAGCAGACTCAGCGCTTCTTCGACGAAGGCTGCAAGACCGGCCTCGAAGTGATCCGCAAGTCCTTCGCGGTCACCGAGAACGGCAACAGCAAGAACGATGCCTTTACCCAGGCTCGCGATCTCTGGCAGGGCGCGTTTGAAGCCATGCGAAGCAACATCGAGACCGCCTCGCGAACGAACGCCCAGACCATCGAGAACTGGTCGAACTTCTTCAGCAAGGCGATGACCCTCACCGAGAAGAAGGCCGTCAAGTAATACCCGGATCCGCGTCGCGTCGTGCGGCGTGATTCGAGCCAGAACAATCAGAAAGCGGCGGTCAACATGAGACGCCACGATCGTTTATCCCGTTGATCCACCCCCCAGGCCACGGGAGCGGCCCACAAACCGCTCTCGTGGCCTTTCTTATGTTTTGCGCCCATGTGGCGTAAGGAGCCCGGCATCGTGTCGAACAACAACGGCGCAACCAACACCGACCCGTTCTCCCAGTTCTGGACGGATTTCTTCGGCCGCATGGGCGCCCCAGCTGAGGCCGCACGCATGGCGACGCCCTCACCGGCTGCCTCCAACGAAATGATCAAGCAGATGCAGCGCGTCTTCTTCGACGCCATGGCGAAGTATTGCGAGGATTACATGCGATCCGAGCAGTTCCTGACCATGATGAAGCAGACCATGGACAAGTCGCTGGCCTTCAAGCAGCAGCTCGACCAGTTCCTCGGCCAGGCCCAGAAGGGCATGCAGGCGCCGGCCCGTGCCGATATTGATGATCTGGCCGGCACCCTTCTCAAAATTGAAGAGCGCGTCCTCGACAGGCTCGACGCGCTGGAACGACGAGTCAATCAAGGCGCCGCAGCGGTGGAAGGTCCGCGACGGGCGAAGCGCGATGCCGGGGCGAGCCGGGCAACGCGCCCGTCCGGTCGCGGCAAACCCGCCAAGCGCAGGAAATAATCAGTAAAGGATCGCATGAGCACTTTTCCGCAAAACCCATTCGCCGCTTTCCAAGTGCCGCAGCAGGCCTTCATTCCTGACTTTGAAGGTTTTCGCGAGCGCATGGCCGCCATGCCGAAGGTCATGGAAATTGCCTCCAAGGTCCGCGTCGGCGCGACGCCGCGCGACGTGTCCTACCAGGAGGACAAGCTCAAGGTACTTCACTATCAGTCCGACGTGCCCAAGGCCCATCGCACGCCGCTGATCATGGTCTTCGCCCTCGTCAATCGGCCGTATATCCTCGATCTGCTCCCGCATAAGAGCGTTGTGCAGCAGTTCCTCAAGGCCGGCTTTGATGTATTCATGATCGACTGGGGTGTGCCGACGGACACGGACCGTCACCTGACGCTAAGCCACTATGTCGAGCGCTACATGCACAACGTGGTCAATCACGTGCGCGATTACACCGGCGAGGATCAGGTCTCGCTGCTGGGCTATTGCATGGGCGGCACCATGAGCGCCATGTACACCAGCCTGCACCCCGAGCTGATCAAGAACTTCATCCTCATGGCCGCTCCGATCGATTGGTCGGATCGCAGCAGCCTGCTCTGCACGTGGAGCGACGAGAAGTGGTTCGACGTCGATAAGGTCGTTGACACCTTCGGCAATGCCCCGCCGCAGTGGTTGCAAGGCTCGTTCGCCCTGCTCAAGCCCGTCTCAAATCTGATGGAAAAATACATAGGCTTCTACGACAAGATGACGGATGAGAAGTTCCTCGAGGACTTCTTCGCCATGGAGACGTGGGTCAACGACAACATTCCGATCGCCGGCGAGACTTTCCGCCAGTTCGTGAAGGACTGCTTCCAGAAGAACCTGCTCGTGCAGGGCAAGGTCCGCCTCGGCAACAAACTCATCAAGCTCGAAAACATCACCTGCCCGATTCTTAACCTTATGGCCAGCGGCGACCATCTTGTCCCCTGTGGACAGAGCGCGCCGTTTAATGACCTCGTCGGTTCGAAGGATCGCCAGGCGATTAACTTCCCGGCGGGCCACATCGGCCTGTCGGTCGGCACGAAGGCCCAGAAGGAACTGTGGCCCAAAGTCTGTGAATGGTTGGCCAAGCGATCCGACTCGATCGAGGACTGATCATTCCCCAGGGAACCGCGCCACGGCCGAGCGCCGGGTGTGAAAGAGAAAGTGGGGTTCGTCATGGATTTCACCGGAAAAACCGCCGTCATCACCGGAGCCGCCAGCGGCATCGGTCGAGCGACGTGCGAAGCGATGATTCGACAGGGCATCCACGCGATCGGCGCCGTGGACCGAAGCGCGGGGATTGCCGATCTTTGTGCCAATATGAACCGCGCCGCCGGTCGGGAGATCATGTTCCCGTACACCGGCGACGTGACCAGCGATGGCTTTCGGCAGGAGGTCTATCGCGATTTGAAGATGCGCTTCGGTGCTGTGCAGATTTGCGTGCCGGCCGCGGGCATCACGCGCGATCGCCTTTCTGTGAAGGTCAATAAGGACACAGGTCGTGCCGAGGTCTACTCGCGCAAAGACCTGGAAGATGTTTTCGCGATTAACCTTATCGCCCCGATCATGTGGGCGATGGAAGCCGTGGCGACCGTTGCCGAGGATCGGGCGCGTCGCGGACTGGGGCGCTGGGAACCCGCCGAGCGAACGCAGGGCGCGATCGTGTTCATCGGATCGGTCTCATCGGCCGGCAATCGCGGGCAGATTTCGTATGCGACCGCCAAGAAGGGGCTTGAGGGCGCACAGGCCACGCTGGCGACCGAGGCCATTTTCTATGGCATGCGGTGCAGCATCATCCACCCCGGCTACACCGACACGCCGATGGTGCAGGCCCTGGGCACGGACATGGTGAAGAACCACATCCTGCCGCAGACGCAGCTTCGCCGATTGCTCCGCCCCGATGAAGTGGCCGACGCGATTTGCTTCATGCTGCGGAACAGTGCGGTGAGCGGTTCACTGTGGGTCGATGCTGGCTGGCACCCAGCGGCTTAAGACTTCACCTGCGCATCGCATTCGCGAGCAGGTCCACGGTTCGCGCCGTCGCTCCTGCGTTTTGGCGGACCACTTCCTGCGCTGCGCGCCCCATGTGATTCCGACGCTGCTGATTTGCGATCAGCTCACAGAGCGCGGCGGCTAAATCCTCCGCATTGTTCACTTGCATGGCGGCGCCGGCAGTAAGCAGTTTCTCCGCCGCGTCGGCGAAGTTCTCCATGTACGGTCCGAAGCACATCGCCCGGCCCAGCCCGGCGACCTCCATCACATCGGAGCCGCCCATGGGTACGAGACTTCGCCCCACAAACACAGCGGACGCGAGGGAATAGAACCTTCGGAGTTCGCCCATGGTGTCGCCAAGGAAGACAATGGAGCCCGGCGTTGTCACGGAACCCGCTCCCTTACGGTCGCGGCTCGGATTGGGGTCGCGGCTCTGATCAGACTGACTGCGACGAATGCAGGTGAATCCGCTGGACTCGATCATCCGTGCCACGTCGTCGAATCGCTCGGGCTTTCGTGGGATGATCGCGAGCTGCGCGGTCGCGTGGAGGTTCAAGATTTCCCGATATGCCGCGAGCACCAGTTCTTCTTCGCCCGGCCCGGTGGAGCCGGCGACGATGAGCGGCGCGTCGGAGCGGATTCCCATGGCCGCAGCCAATTCCGCTGCACCGGGCGCGGAGTCACTCACGCTTGCCGTGTCATACTTGAGATTTCCAGCCACGTGTACCCGATCGGCAGGGACGCCCAGTTCGCGGAACCGGGCGGCGTAGGCCTCGTCCTGCGCGCCGACCCACGCCATCCGCGAGAACATTCGCCGCGCGAGGCCGCGGATGATCGGCGTGCGAAACCGACGCATGGATTTTTCCTCGGTCACGCGGCCGTTGGCGATACCGATGGGTATGCCGCGCGCCGCCGCGATCTCGATGAAGTTCGGCCAGACCTCCAATTCCATAAGCACAATGGCAGTGGGTCGCACCCGGTCGAGTACCCGACGGACCACGAACGAGAAATCCAACGGATAACGAAAGACCCGGCTCGCGCTGTAATGCTGACAAGCGGCGACGTACCCGGTGTCGGTGGTGGTGGAAATGACAACATCATGATCGGGCAGGCGTTTTTCGATTTCGGCGACGAGGGATCGCGTGGCGTTGACTTCGCCGAGCGAGACGGCGTGGACCCAGATGACGGACCTGCCGGACGGCTGAAACGGGATCGAGCCAAACCGCTGAGCCCAGCCGCCGCGCTTCTTTCCTTTGACGAACCGCTGGAATAACAGAATGGGGACGAAGCCCAACAGGACGGGGAGATAGATGAGATCAAGCAGGAGCGGCGGCATGATGACGACGGATCAACGCTCCGATCGGGACATGGCCGGCGACGAGGCGGCCGATGGCTACTTTTTCAGGAGGCAGCACTGCTTGAACTTCTTGCCGCTGCCGCAGGGGCACAGGTCGTTTCGGCCGGGCTCGTCGCTGCCCTTCTTGATCGGCTCCACGGGAGGCGGCAACGGGGCCTCATCTTCGCCCGGCAGGCCCTTGCGATCGCGGTCTTTCTTGTCGCGCTGTCGTTCGAAGTGCTTCTTGAAGTTGTCGTCTGATTTTCCGGGCATGGGCGCCGCTCCTCATGGTTGATGCAGCCATGATAGTGCAATGACCGAATGGGGATCAACACGCGTCGATTGGCGTGCAGGGCGGCTCAGATTCCCGCGCCGGCTGTGCCGACGAGCGATTCAATCAGTGATCGCTCCTTATCGATCAGCGTTCGCAGTGCATCGCGAAATACGCGTTGCGATAGGAGCACATTGGACAACAGTAGCCGGTGAAACTGGTACGCAGACCATTGCAATACGACGGATTTTTCCGCGGCTCGTACTGATGCGGATCGATTGATCCCGCAAAGAACAGCCAACTCACCCACGATCTGCCCCATCGAAGCATCCATTAGTACGAGGTCGCTGCCGCCCCGCTCGACGAAGACCTGTAATCGCCCCGTGAGTACCAATAGCACGACCGTTGCCGGATCACCTTCCTTGAACAGCACATCGCCGACTTGGCATTCGCGAATCTCTCCCTGATCGATAACGGCTTGTGTTCCATGCGACGTAAATCCCATGAACAGCGGCAGCCGGGTCAGCATTTCGTCGTACGCCTTACTCATGATGCACCGCTTTCATTTGGTTGACGGAGTTTCGACTGATTTCCACAGCAACTCGGCAATATCGTACTGCTGCACATCCTCGCGACTCCGACCGGCCAACCCGTCGATCAACATGCGCTGGCAGAACGGGCAACTCGACGCGACCATGTCCGGTTTCGTGGCGAGCAACTGGTCGGTACGCTTTTCATTGACGCGTTCGCCCGTCACGCCTTCGCGAGCGTGTTCTTCTTCCTTGAACATCTGGGCGCCGCCGGCTCCGCAGCACATGCCGCGATCTCGTGTTTCGCGAGGCTCAAGAACGGTGAGGCCGGGGATCTTGCGAAGCGTTTCCCGCGGCGGCTCGTAGATCTCGTTGTACCGGCCGAGGTAGCACGAATCGTGGAAGGCGACTTTGGCATCGATGCGGTTGGATGGTTTGAGCTTGCCCTCTCGGACGAGGTTCGACAGGAACTCGGAGTGATGCACGACCTTGAACTTGGCGCCGAAGTCGGGATATTCGTTGAGCAGCGTGTTGAAACAATGCGGGCACGTCGTAACGATGGTCTTGGGCTGATAGCGGTTCAGCGTTTCGGCGTTCATCTGGGCAAGCATTTGGAAAAGGAACTCGTTGCCCGCTCGGCGCGCCGGGTCGCCCGTACATTGCTCCTCTTCCGCGAGGATGGCGAAATCGACATCGGCAGCTTTGAGCAGGCTGGCTGTGGCGCGGGCGATCTTTCGCGCCCGATCGTCGAAGGACGCTGAACACCCCACCCAGAAGAGCACGGCGGCGTCGGGTTTTTCGGCCATGCGCGGCACATCGAGCCCTTCGGTCCATGCGGCGCGATCGCTCGCAGGGAAACTCCACGGATTGCCGCTGGATTCCATGCCGCGGAAGGCGTTTTGCAGCTCGGCGGGAAACTCGGACTTTTCCATCACGAGGTTGCGGCGCATGTCGACGATCTTGTCGACATAGGTGATGAACACGGGGCACTCGGTCTCGCAGGCTCCGCAGGTGGTGCATGCCCAGAGGACTTCGGGCTTGATGACATGGGGCACCAGCTCGGCCAGCCCATCCCCATTCGAGCCACCGGCTCTTGCAGCGACCAATGCCGTTTCCTTCTTGTAAAGGTAATCGCGGAGGTCGAGCGTCAGTTGCTTCGGCGAGAGCAGCTTGCCCGTATTCGCGGCGGGGCAATTGTCGGTGCAGCGGCCGCACTCGGTGCAGGTGTAGAGATCGAGCACGCCCTTCCACGTGAGCTGCTCGATGGACTTCAGCCCCAGCGTCTCCTCGCGCTCGATCTTGCCCTCGATGTCGGCGACGTTGGGGAGTCGACCACGGGGAAAAAGGCTCTGGGTGAAGACATTCGGAATCGCGGTAATGACGTGGAAGTGCTTGCTGCTGGGCAGGAGATTCAGGAACAGCAAGACGAGGCTTACGTGCGTCCAGAAACCGAGGCGTGAAAGTACTTCGAGTGTGCCTTCGCTCGCGCGTGCCAACGAAAGCGCAACCAGCGATCCGGCAGGTTCGGCCCACGTCCAGCTTCGGCCCTGTAAGACCTGCTCTGCCGCGTCGTGGAGAATATCACTGAGCATCATGGTCATGATGATGCCGAGGATGAGCAACCCTTCACCGGAGAGCGTCATTCGGGGAAGTTTCTTGACGAGGCGGTAGTAAAAGAACACTGCCACGCCGAGGATGACGAGAATGGCGAAGACATCCTTCACAAAGGAATACGCGCCACCGATGAATCCGTCGATGGAAAGGATGCCCCAGAAATCAAAATCCTCCGAGTACCCGCGGCCAAATAGCAGCAGCGTCCGGAACAACAGCACCATGAAGCCGGCGAAGATGACTTTGTGGGCGATGCCGGCCCAGTAGTAGCGCGGCATGCGCTTTTGCACGAATGCATATTGCCATGTTCGCTTGATTCGTTCGCCGATGTTGTCGAGCCGGTTTTCACCCGGTCCAACCGTCATGAGGCGATACCGGCGCAGCATTTGCATGCCGAAGTAGCCCCAGGCGGCCAGGAGCAGGAGTGTCATTGCGATTGGGTTCATAAACTACTTTTTGCGCGACTTTGCTTTCGTCGCAGACACTCTGTGTTCTTTGATCGCAATGGATGTACGATAGACAACTGCATCGTCGATGAAGATTCCGTTCACAGAGCTGCGGCTTACTCGCAGGTTGCCGCTGCCGGGCGCAATTTGGATCATCTTGCAAAGGGCCTGTACGACAGTGTTTTTGGTGTTTTCAGCGTTGATGTCGGTCAATTCCAAACGCCTATCTTTGGGCAGCTTGTCCAATGCCTTTTGAAGAAGGTCGTATGCTACGATAGGGCCTTCCTTGTCACACAGCGGCATGGCAATAACGAGACGCCATCGCTCGTACTCCGGCTCATAGAACCAGAAGGCCGCCGTCACAGCGACTTTCCTCTTGTCCAGTTCCTTCAAGAGGGACTCACCTGCCGCAATTTCTCTGTCTACCAGTATCTTTTCAACCATTGTAGGACTCCGTGATCCGTATCTTCAATCGCACGGATCATGGCCGTGGCTTTGGTTTTCATCGCGGTTGGGTCATCCAACCAAAGGGGGTCGTATCTATCATGCTCCTTCCATTTCTGCACCACGCTCCAGCGGGATTTAAAATCTGGATCGCGATCACAATCCTCCTTGTGATGAGAATCCAGCCCGGCCAGTTTTACCAGTTCAACAAGATCATGAATAAAGACCTTATCTGCCTTACCTTTTTCTGGAAAATCATGGGCCCGTACTTGTTTCGCAAAGCACGCCTTGATTCCACATTCGACTGAATATCCCGCAAGATAATACGCAGCGGAGAATCGACCCCTATCGAGCAAGGCCTTTGCGTCCTCTAGACGACTCAATGCCAAACTTTGCAAGATGCTTCGATTTAGCGTTGCCATTCCAATCTCAATCTTAACGCGGCCTAGTGCCCCTTAACTTTCTTCACTTCCTCCGTCAGAAGTGGCACGAACGTGAAGAGATCCCCGACCACGCCGATGTCCGCGACCTTGAAGATCGGCGCTTCGGCGTCTGTATTCACAGCGACGATGCGCCGGCTGCCGCGCATGCCCGCGAGATGCTGGATTGCGCCGCTGATACCGCACGCCACGTACAACTGCGGCGTCACCGTCTTGCCTGTGAGGCCGACCTGCCGGCTGTGCGGCTGATAACCCGCGTCGCAGGCCGCCCGGCTGGCACCCACCGCGCCATCGAGAGCATGAGCGAGGTCATAGAGTATCTTGAAATTCGCCTCGCTCTTGAGGCTGCGACCACCGCTAACCACAATGGAGGCCTCGGTGACGTCTTTTTCTTCCCCGCCAGTACGGGCAATTTCTTTGGTGATTTGCCGGTCGTCCGCGGCATCGGCTGCATATGCAAAAGCAACGTGCTCGGCCGCGCCGCCGCCGCTGGGGAGTGGAAAGGTGTTCGGCCGGACCGACGCCATTTGCACACGACCGCCGTTGAAATGCACGCGGCTGTAGGCCTTACCGTTGTAAATTGGGCGTCGTGCAATGAGCGCGCCACCTTCGATATCCACTTCCGTGCAATCGGTGGCCAGGCCCGCATCGAGCCGCATGGCCACGCGCGGGGCCAGGTCGCGTCCCATGAAGGAAGCCGCCAACAGCACGATCTGCGGATCGGCCTTTTGAATCATCCCCACCAGCGCGCGGGTGTATTTCAACGCGTTGTAGTTCTTGAGCGGCTCCGCATCACAGACATGGACCGCCGCTGCGCCGGTGTTGTCGATCTTGGCAGCCACGCTGCCGAGATCATGACCGATGATTCCGGCCACTACCTTGCCACCGGTCTTGGCGGCGAGTTGCGTCGCCGCGGACAGGGCCTGAAGCCCCGCAGAAAGGACGGCGCCGCTGCGCTGTTCGACGAAAACGAAAATGTCCTTTGTCATCGCACCCTCAATGAAAGTGGTGGTGAAAATGCGTGCTCAAGAAATCCGCACATGACGGTGCAGGAGAATTGTGTTGCTGTATTGGCCAATCACTAATGCTGCACCGAAACGTTGCGACGACTGTACCGGAAGCGTTTGGCTTCTGCCATTTTGGTGGTTCGCGATAGTCGTCCGCGCACGAATGACCATCGACCCGTCATTTTGGTAATGAGGTCGCCGCATGTGCTCCGGTTACATCATTCCGGTTGGATTGAAGATGGCCGGAAAGAGCATCCGAATGATGTCGTTGACGAAGTAAAACACGCCGACGAGGAGCGGAAAGATCAGATCGCTCAGGCTGAATCCACCGAGAAGTCCAAACATAAGAATTACCCTCTATTTCTCGCATGCGCGAGGACTTATTGGTTTGAGGGTATCTTCAGGGGAAACCCCAATTCGGGCAAGGCGTTGGAACGGCAATCGCCGGTTGTCGCGGATTATCCTAAGTCCACGCCCATAATCGTTTTGCGATCACGCAAGTAGAGCTTTGTCCCAATAAGGGTGGGCGCCGACCAGGCTTCTTTCGTCAGCAACGTCGCCTTTCCGTGCTGAACCAACCCGCCCGGTGTCGCCGTGACCAGCGACAAACGACCCTCCTCGTCCAGAAGAATCAGTTTTCCATCGGCGGCAATGGCGCGGGCACTGGGGTAGCCGCGTTCCTGCCATGCGATCTGTCCGGTCTTTGCGTTGAAGCCAACGAAGAAGCCGCGACCGTTGCCCCCGTAAAAGTGATCACCGATTCGCACGGCATCCGTCAAGCCACCGGCGAGTTTCTTGTTGGCCCAGATTTCATCGGGCTGGATCTTGCCCCCCTTCCTGGCTAGGCGAACCATTTTTCCACCGGCCGAGTCGCCGCCGTTGACGAAGTAGATCTGATGATTCGGGCAGGCGATTGGCGTGCAAATGCAATTCGAGTTCACCGGATTGCGGTGTGTAATGCTCCAGTGGATTTCGCCGGATTTCGGCGACAAGCCGACCACTTCGCCCGACATGTACGCGACGAGGTGATCTTCCCCATCGACTGTCGTCAACACCGGCGAGGAATAACTGCAATCCATGTCGCCGCTCTGCCAAACCACTTTTCCCGTAGATTGGTCGAATGCCATTACACCGTGTCCCTTGCCGCCGACCAGCGCGATGATCGTGTCGTGATAAGCGATCGGGCTCGCTGCATATCCGCAGACAAGCATCGTCGCGCCATACTCCTTGAACAGATCGTGGGACCAGATCTGCTTTCCAGTGGCGGCATCGAGGCAGCACATCATGCCGGTGAAGCCGATGGAATACAGTCGGCCGCTGACAAGCACGGGCGTGCCGTTCGGGCCGGCGCCGAATTGCGGCGTTTGCTTCTTGTCTTCATCATTCGGATCGATGCACAAGTAGGGCGCTGGGTAGGAATGTTCCCAGCGGGTCGCGCCGGTTGCGGCATCGAGGGCGATCACGTGTTCGTTCGGGTCGTCCTTGTCCTTGCGGTACATCGTGTAGAGCGTGGTACCGTCAGACACGATGGTGGAGTAGCCATCGCCCAGGGCCCGGCTCCACAAACGCTTCGGACCGCCTTCGGGCCATGTTTCGGCCAAACGACCGGAGGCCACGGTGAAATTGCGGTTCGGCCCGCCCCACTGCGGCCAGGCCGATTGAGCACACCCGGAGACGCAACCCATGATTGAACCGACTAGACCGCACCCAACGACCATCAAACGTCGTGACATAGTGATATGACTCCCACCTCGCCTCGGCGAGCATTGCATCGGCTGCTCTAGATGAATCGTTGCGGACCTGCCGGCATCACGCGCCGACTGTCAGACCATCACGCGACGGTTGTACACCCACCACTCCAATATGACGAATGCTAGAGCGGCGGCCACCGCATAAGGCCAGAGCGATTGTGGCACCTTACGCGCATCTTCCACCGATTCGGCCCGCTGCCCCGCCATCGCGACTTCCTTCTTCGGTTCAATACGCGACTCGGTGGCATCGAGCAGATTCACGGTGAAGGCCTCGCCGGACTTCTTCGCGTCGTCAAACGTGGCTCGAAAGACGCCGACGTCGCGCGTCGATGCAAATTGCATGGTCATGCGGCCGCCCGTGTCCAGCGCCTGATCGGTTCCGTCGGGACGGCGCACGGTTAACTTCTCCGCGGCACCGGGAACGGGAATCGTCACCGTCTCGCCGGGCCTTGCCATTCGCCCTGTCTCGGAGACGCCGCCACCGGCGAGGTACCCAACGATGTTCTGAAGGAACATGGGAAACGACGGTCGAAAACTGAAATCACTCTCCAGCAGGTCGAACGCAAGGATGACATAACGATGGCCCGGGTCGGCGAGCAGCGCCGCCACCGTGGAATCCTCACCTTCGATCAGCGGCATCGCATACGCGGGCAACTTCAGGCGGCGCCAACGACCGACGTAGATGGATTCGTAACTCACCGCGCGAAGAAGCGGATGCAGCTCGCGGCCGTATACCAGAGGTTTGCCGACGACCTCGTCGCCGCGTGAAACCCCCTCGATCTTTGGCAGACCATTGAAAAAGACATAGTTGCCCGGCGGCAGGCGATCCGTGTCGTAGTTATCGAGGATTACGACGTCATACGCGCTGCGCCCGTCGACACTGAGCTTGGACTCCGGCGCGGCTTCATATTGCTTTGTCGAAATTGACTCCACACTGCGCACGCCGAAATCTGCCATGGGACGGCGAACCCAGAAGTCCACAATCGGCCGGTTTGAGACGATTAGCACGCGAATTGGCCGAGGCGGCTCGATCGGAGCACTTACGGAATTGTCGATTGCCAGGGCATCCGGCCGCTCCCACCGGATGGTGACCACGCCTTCGGCATCGTGCTCGAACTCAAAGAGGATTGTTCGGCTCGATGGCGTGTCGCTCGATGCCGGCCGACTGGTAATCGCTTCGCCCTTCGCACTTATTGCGGGGCCGAGCGTCACCTCCTGCACCGCCCCCGAGCCGGGCAGCAGCTTCCCATCAAGCGAAAGCGTCACGTCGGATGTCACCGCCGCCGGCCCGAAATTCTCTACCTCGACGAAAAAGGAAAGGAACCCCGGACGTTCAAAGTCGCGGCGCACGTCAAATGCAACGATGCCCACGTTGTCGACGGATTCGCCTATGCGAAAGTACTGCACGCGATCGATGGCCCGGAGATCGAGTTCAGCTTGTGCTGTGCGGGGGTCGGCGCGTGGCACGGGATCGGCCGCCGGCGCTTCGGTCGCCGCTGATTCCGCGCCGCCGCCGATATCGGCAATACGGCCATCGCTGAACAATTGGACTTCGATCGGCGACGCCTGTGGGGTTTGAGCGGCGTCGGCTCCCGCTGCGTCCTTTTCGCCCTGCAAGCCCTGGGCCGCGGCGAGTTGCATCGCTTCGCCAATGCGGCTCGGACTGTCAGTCGTCGGGATAGCGCGGATCAGCTCGCGAAGGCGTCGTTTGTCATCGGTGAAACTGCACACCACCGAGGCACGGTCGGCAAAACTAATAACCATGGCCCTCGAATCCGCCGGCATTTCATCCACGAAGCCAACGGCGGCCCGTTTGGCGTGATCGAGGCGCGGCTTGCCGTCCGCTTCAATCGCGTTCATGGAGCCGGAGTGATCGACGAGCAGGACGACCCGGCGGCCGGGCACGCGATTCATGTTCGCAATGGGATTTGCAAGGCCGAAGAGCACGGCGGCGAGCACAAGCAACTGCAGGAACAGGAGAAGGTTCTTTCGCAGTCGCTGGAATGGCGAATTGACCTGCAAGTCCTGCACAGCCTTCTTCCAGAGAAGTGTGGAGGAGATGGTCCTTTCGATGCGCCGGAGTTTGAGAAAATACAAAAGGAGCAGCAACGGGATCGCAATGGCCGTTGCCCAAAGGGCCGTCTGCAATGAAAGGAATTTCATCGCACCAACCCTCGTTGCCGCAGGTAGGTGAGGATCAGATTCTCAAAGGGCTGATCCGTAAGTGTGTATAAATAAGAAATGCCTCGTTGATGGCAGTAGGCTCGCAGGCCGTCGCAGTAACTCTGCAGGTTCGACTTATATTTTTCCATCAACGCCCGGCTGATCGTCACCTCGGCCACATCCTCGTCTTCGCAATCGACGAGCTTCAGGTCACCCGTCAACTCCGGTGCGACCTCCTGAGGCGATAGCACTTGCAGGACATAGATATCCATGTTGCGGCCCAGCAAATAGCGAAGGCCGTCGGCGTACCCTCCCTTGTCCAAGAAGTCTGAGACGACCATGACAACGCCCTTTTGCGTGTGGCGGAGGGCGAACTGCTTGGCCGCGTCGGAGAAGCGACTGCCGCCGTCGATGGGGATGTCATCGATGAATGACATTGCCTGGGCCGTCGTGCGTCGACCGCGAAGGCCCGCCATTCGACCGACAAGCCGATCGGAATAGGCATAGAGGTTCACGCGGTCGTGATTGCAAAGGCCGATGTAGGCCAAGGACGCCGCCACGCGTTTCGCGTAGATCGCTTTGCTCGGGGATCCATCGGCCATGGATGCTGACACGTCGAACAGAACCGACACATGCAACTCTTCTTCTTCGAGAAAGAGCTTGAGAAACAGCCGCTCCAGTCGGGCGTACACGTTCCAATCGATGTGACGGATGTCATCCCCGACGACATAGTTGCGATAATCGGCGAACTCGGAGGATTCTCCCTTTCGCTTGGATCGGCGTTCGCCTTTCTGTCGGGCCGCGTGAATACGCCGGGAGACAATCTCCAACTGCTCCAGCCGACGCAGAAATTCCGGTTCGAGCAGTCGCTCAGAATCGGCAGCGAGGGCTGGTGGCTGGTCCATCTCCGGCATCAGGGCCTCCGTGCGAGGTTACGCCGCGGGATTATACCCGGCGCGGCGGCACTCGAAGGGCGGTTTGCTTGCCCCGGGCGGGTGCGGGGCTATACTTCTATTAACGAATTTCCGATGCAAGGAGTGAGGTGTTTCCACCATGGGTAAGTCCAGCAAGTCCGCCGCCGCCGAACCGGCCCAAAGTACTACGACTGCAACGCTGCCGGAGGTCGCCAAGCCCCGGCTTCTTCCCCAATTCAAAGTCATACTGCACAACGACGACCAAAACGAGGTCGAATATGTGGTCGAAACCGTCATGATGCTGTGCGGAATGAATCTGCAGGATGCCTTTGCCCGAACGCAGGAGGCGGACTCGACCGGTTGTGCCCTTCTGCTCATCACCCACCGGGAGCGAGCCGAACTGTACGTCGATCAATTCCAGTCACGGTCGCTGACCGTCACCATGGAACCGGCGGACTGAGAACGCCTTGCCGGATCAGGCTGCGCCGAAAATCTTGTGCGCGGCCGTCAGCTCGCGCACCGCCGGTAGGACGTAGTCGCTGGCAATCACATCCCAGCTCATCTTCTGTGCCAGATCGAATCCGCGTCGAATCATGGCCGCTTTTTCCTGGGGTGTACGGGGCAATCGCTTCATGACCTCGGCGGCGACCGATCGGGCAACCGAATCGTCAAAGGCTTCTCGCTCAGCCCGGGTAATCGCTTTGTAACCGTCGATGGTATCGGGTGATGCTTTGTAATTTGTGTAGTCCGCAATGATCACGTTGGGCGTGCCATCCGGGCCGGCGACCTTTTCCACGAAGCCAGCGCACCCACAGACGGAACTCATGACGCACAAGGCTCCGAAAGAAAGCGCCTCCAGCTGGGCGATACCGAACGGCTCGTAAACCGACTGGCCGAACTCGACGTCGCTGCCCTGGCGGATATCCCAGAATTGCATATTGGCGGGCATCCGGTCGCCGCACGTTTCGCGATCGAAACCGAATTGATTGATGAAGAGGATCTTCGCATTGCGGGCGCGGGCGTTGTGCGCTTGAATGCCTGCGTAGAAGACTGCTTCGCCGTGCGTGAGATCGGGCATTCCCTCACGGTGGCCGACGGGCCAATCCCACTCGCGTTCCATGTTCAGGATGTCGGCACGGGCACGCGGGCCGCCGATTTCCGTCGACAGGACAATCAAGACCGCGGATTTGCCTATCTTGCGAAGTTCTTCGTCGAGGTACTTCATGACGCCGATGTCGCGCCAAAGACCCTTGCTTGGAACCAGGCGAGTGACATGGGTGAAAATGTAATCCGGCCGGTCGCCGAGGAGTGTTTGCAGATAATCTTGAATGCGGGCCTTGCTCGTCGCCGCTTCGGCATAGGTCGTTTCGTACGCCGGGATTCCGTTGTACGTAAGGCGAATGTCCGCGCGGGCCATATCGGGCCCGAGGAAGCGCATTTCGCGAACGACCTCGTCGCCGACAGCGAAGGTCATATCCAGGTGGCGGGCGGCAACCACCAGTGCATGCCGGAAGTAGCCGAATTGATCGCCAAATATTTTGTCGATGGGAAGGCCCTGCTTCGCCGCCTTGCGCAGGACGTTGTAAAACATTGTGTCGTGGCCGGGGTGGTCTTCCACGATTCGCCGGATCGGCGCGACTTCATGGGCGTGAAAAATGGTTCGAAGGTTGAGTTCCGGATGCAGCTTGGCCGCGAGCGCCGTGGGGAGGCCCATGAATTCGTGGGCAACGATGAATGTGCCGCGCTGCGCAGCGCCCAGCGCACGCAGGCACGCCAACCCCGGCTCGGCAAGGCGGACGTATTGCTCGTAATCCCAGCTTGTTTCATAGCGCGTCGAGGCGAGCCCGAATGCATCGAAGAGTTTGAACTTCAGCTCGTTGATCGGCTCCAGGGCCGCCCGCGTGACGTCGATCAGGATGACTTCAGGTCGCTGAATCGTGCCGGTGTATGGCTCGCGAAGGATGCGGCGACCATACACGATGTCCACGTGGAAGCGACTCTGAATTTGTCGGAACGACTCGGCCAGCGGGTGATTGACGCGGCCGTCCACGGACGAATAAAGCACTTCGCCCTCGGGGCCCAATCGAGCGTCGACCGGGCCTTCACGTGTGAATAGCGGGCAGAGAAGAATGGTGCGGTCGATCTGCTCGGTGTAGTCATGGGCGGTGATGAGCCCTTCGAGAACCGAGCCGATGCCGCCCATTTTGTGGACCGCTTCGTGGGTGACGTGGACGAGTGTGAGCATGGTGTGGATTC
This sequence comes from uncultured Planctomycetaceae bacterium, assembly GCA_964605185.1. Taxonomy (GTDB): domain Bacteria; phylum Planctomycetota; class Phycisphaerae; order UBA1845; family UTPLA1; genus JACRIM01. Next base: position 9,364 of record CAZSBF010000005.1, on the reverse strand, counting down.
CCTTCCGCACTGCATTGTAATGAATTCACAGGAAAAATAAAACGCGATGCGGCCCGACCATCATCGCATGGAGCGCAGTTCGCTGCGGTTGACGCAAACGGCGATGGCAATGTCTCCGGTGACATTGACAACGGTGCGGCACATGTCCAGCAAACGATCAACGCCGAGGATGATGCAGATGCCTTCGCCCGGCACGCCGACCGATTGCAACACCAAAACGATCATCGGGAGCGAACCGCCGGGGATGCCGGCCGTGCCGATCCCTGCAAGAACGGCCATGAGAACCACCATCACTTGCTGGACAAGCGTCAGTTCTACGCCAAACACCTGGGCAAGAAAGAGCACGACGACGCCTTCATACAACGCCGTTCCATTTTGATTGGCCGTGGAGCCGACGGTCAACACGAATCCGGCGATGTCGCGCCGCACTCCGAGGTTCTCCTGTGTGACCCGAAGGGCCGTGGGAAGTGTCGCACTGGAGGACGACGTCGCAAAGCCGGTGACCATCGCCTCGCTGATTCCAGAATAGAAACGCCGTGGCGTCATGCCGCCAAACAAGGCGACGACGCCGGAATACACAAGCGCCATTTGAATAATAAACCCGCCCAAGGCACACACGACGAACCAGCCGAGCGTTCGAACGATGTCGAACCCCATAAGCGACGTGAGCGAGAAAACCAGCGCCGCGACGCCAACCGGTGCAAGTCGCATGGCCATGTTAATGATGGTCATGACGACTTCGTACATGCTCTCCAAAAGGGCAACAAGCGGCCGGGTTTTGTCCGGAACGATGGTGATGGCGATGCCGACCATCACGGCAAAGAACATCACGGCGAGCATTCCGCCGCCGGGGGAACTGCCATCCATGGCGCCGACCATTTCCTGCAGCGGGTTCTTCGGAATGATGTCGAGTAGTGCGTCGCGAATGGTCTTGGCCTTGCCGGCATTGGCCAGTGTGGTGCCGGCTTGTGCGGTGAAACGATCCATGAGCGCGGCGCGCTTGTCCGGCGGGAGTGCGGCTCCCGGGCGAATCGTCTTGGTAAGCATGACGCCGAGAAAGACGGAGAAGCCGGAGAGGATGACCGTGAGCAAGAGCGTTCGCAGCCCGATGCGGCCGAGCTTGCGAACATCGCCCATCCCTGCGACGCCCAGCGCCAAGGCGCAAAACACCAGCGGCAGCGCGATCATGTAGATCAGCCGAAGGAAGATCTGTCCGAGGGGCTCGGCAATGTACGTCACGATCCACGCGAGCGTCACGTTCGCCGCGCCCGTTGCCGTACGAGGGGCCATCTCATTGGCAATAAGACCCGCGGCCGCGCCCGCGATCATCGCGGCGAGAATGACATGGTGCAGCTTTGCTCGCATCTAGGATGACCTCGGCAGCCGCGAAGGCGGGCTGGTGGCGTGACAATGTACGCGACGTGCCTGCCGGTTGAAACCAGCGCGCAAGAAAAGCCGGGGCACGGCCGATTACGACCGCGTCACGGCTTGTTCAAGTTCCAGACGGATAACGCTCGACGACCGGGGCGCTTAGACGCCGGCGAGTCGGAACGGAATGCCGAACAGATTGTTGAGGAACGAGAAGAACGGCGTCGTCACGAGGGTGTTAATAAGCGCCGTAAACACGGAATAAAGAATGTCGCCAATCAGCATGAATATCTCTCCTTGATGCAGAGGGTTCTTAGAAACGAATACCAAAACCAACGCTGGCCTGGAAGTCCGGGGCCTGTTCGTTTAGGCCGACGGTCGCTCGCAGGTCCATTGAGATGTTGTCCGTGATACTGAAAATCGGGCCGACGCTGACCATATGCATGCAATCCTCCGAGCGATTGCCCGGGAAGATGCCGAAGTATTCGGCGTAGAGCTTGGCCTTGCTGCACACCTGGTAGGCTGCTGCGGCGGTCGCGGCGGTCTGGAAGAATTGCCCGTTGTCCCCGTCGGCAACGCGGCCGAGGATCGAGCCGTAGATCGTGAACTTGTCGGTCAACGCATAATTCCAGGGCAACTTGAGTTCGGGGACGACGTTGTTCGCGCTCTTGCTGTCCGAGCCGGTCGGGACATACAACGACGCAATCAACGAGACGTTGGGCCGCCACTCTTTCTGCTTGATAAGCGGCACCTTGAAACCGAGGTTCAGATCGGAACAACCTTCGTCATGGTCGGTGTGGTTCACGCGGCGACCGGCCCGCGTGCGGACTTCGTCAAGCACTTCGGAATAAGAATAGCCGAACCACTGGGTGCGAAATTCGAGCCAGTCGGTGATGCCGGTGCGAAGGGCGACGGCGGGCATGGTATGGTCGATCACGCGGCGATCATCTTCACGGTCATAGGTGAACGTGTAGCCGCTTTCGATCTGGAACCGGCCTCGGGGGACGAGTGATGCCGTGTCAGAGAACGCCGGACGATCAGTCGCGATTTTTCCATCGAGAGGCGCCTGATCGGGGAAAATCCAGATTCCGCTGCTCGCCGATTTGGTCTCGCTGGCCGACTCGGTCTTGGTTTCATCGAGCGACATCGGACGATCGAACTCGGCGTTGGTAATCACCGGTTTATTCGCTGAATCCCGCGGCGTGTCAGCGCGAGTGTTCGTCGCCAATAGGACAGCGGCAACTGAGAATGAAAGGATGGTAAGTGCAGTTTTCAAGATTACACCTCGTGGGAAACGTGGACCGCGCGTCGCGCGAACCGATCCTCAATAGGTCATGTCGTGTTATTCGTTTGGGGTACAGAAGCACCGCGGAATCGCGGGCCGTTACGAAAACTCCAGTGCCATGCATCGGCGAAGAGATGGCACTTGTCTGGCGGGAAATCAAACCGCGCCGGCGCGGATTATGCAAGCTAATTTCCTATTCCGACGTATTGTTTTTCTCGATTAATCCCGATAAGAGTGCAACACGTGACCGTTATCGCAGCAAATTGCCGCTCTGCCGTACCTCGTGCAATGCTTTATCGGACAAACACGGCCGCATTCGAATCGCCCCGGCAATTGTCACCCGGTTTTGACGGCCGGCGGGTTGGAAATAGACTATGCCCTTCCGCCATCGCAACTGATTTGGCGTCGGACAAGCATCTATGAACATTTCGCCCCCCTCACCTTCGATCGCCTATTCCCCGAACGAGCCCTTTGCACTCACGATGGACTCCGATGACCCGCTGCGCACCTTTCGCGACCGATTCCACATTCCGACGGATGCAAATGGAAAGCCGCACATCTATCTCTGTGGCAATTCGCTCGGCCTGATGCCCAAAGGGGCCGTCGCATATGTCCAACAGGAACTCGACGACTGGGCACGGCTCGGCGTGGATGGTCACTTTGCCGGCCGCACCCCGTGGTATTCGTATCACGAAGTCTTCCGCGACAAACTTGGCCGCGTCGTCGGGGCACAGCCAAACGAAGTCGTGGTGATGAACAGCCTGACCGTGAACCTGCACCTGCTCATGGTCAGCTTCTACCGCCCCACGAAGCAGCGATACAAAATCCTCATGGAGGCGCCGGCATTTCCATCGGACACTTACGCGATCAAGAGCCAGATTCGCTGCCACCGCTTTGAACCGAACGATGCGCTTGTGATCGTCGGCCCGCGCGAGGGCGAGGAGACCGTTCGACTCGGCGACATCGAGTCCATCCTTGAGGACCATGGCGATCAGTTCGCACTCGTGCTTCTGGCCGGCGTCAACTTCTTCACCGGGCAGGTGTTGGACATGCGTCGCGTTGCGGCGGCAGCCAAGCGCGAGGGCTGCACGCTTGGCCTGGACCTTGCGCATGCAATCGGAAACGTGCCGCTGGCCCTGCACGAGTGGGGCGTCGATTTCGCCGTGTGGTGCCACTACAAATACATGAACGCCGGTCCCGGCGCGGTGGCGGGCTGTTTCGTGCATGAGAAGCACGCGGCGAACCCCGATCTCGACGTGCCTCGCCTCTCCGGCTGGTGGGGCAACGACCCGGCCACCCGATTTCGCATGCACCTGGAGCCGGAGTTCAAACCTGTCCCGTCCGTGGATAGCTGGCAAGTCAGCAACCCGCCGATCCTGTCGCTCGCCCCGTTGCGGGCATCGCTGGATGTGTTCGACGAGGCGGGCATGGATCGTCTGCGGGTCAAGTCGGAACTGCTCACCGGTTATCTGCAATTCCTGATCGATCAGATGCCGTCCAACCGCTATCAGGTCATCACGCCGAAGCGCCCCGCCGAACGCGGCTGCCAGCTATCGATCCTCGTAAACGAGAACCCGCGCGGGCTGTTCAAAGAACTGGAAGAGGCCGGTGTAAAAGGGGACTTCCGCGAACCGAACGTGATCCGCGTGGCCCCGGTGCCGCTGTACAACACGTACCACGACGTCTGGCGATTTGCGCAGGTGCTGGCGCGACATCGATAGAACGCGAGGACTGGGCGATGAATACTTTGGCGGCAGCGTCAATTGTCCGGGTGCCAACAACGCTCGCCATCGTAATTGCGGCCGGCATCTTGGTTGTGTTGTTCATGTTGATCCGAGCGGCACGACGGCATCAGTAGGGCATGCAATGAGCAAGAACTCCTCAGATGGCAAGCAGATCGATTGGGCCGGTTATGGGGTGAGGGCAGTCTTTGGTGCGATCATCGGCGCTTTCTTTGGGATGACGCTTGTTAGTTGGGTTTTGCCGTTAACGGTGGCACCCGCCGCTGCGCTAATAATCGGTGCAGTAATCGTGTTCGCGTTTTGCTCAGCGGCCTATGGCGAATCCTTCTGGGATTGGCTGAGAGACCACTGGTACTTTTGGTAATGATGCCGGCCCAAAGACTACAAGAGGCCGTTCACACCATCTCCGCCCGAATCGCCGCCGCGGCGTCTTTGTGACCCTTTTCCATCGCGATGTCCGCCGCGGTCTTGCCCTGAAACGTCTGCGTCGGATCCGCACCCATTGTCAGCAATCGGCGAACCGAAACGAGATCGCCGCCGCCGGCCGCGGCGTGGAGCGGGGTATAGCCCTGCGGGTGTGGCGGCGTGGGGTTGGCGCCGTGATCGAGGAGCAACGCCACCATATCGCGCTTGCCCTTGACCGCGGCCTGATGCAATGGCGTGAGCTGCATGTGATCACGAGAAACGGCGTTGACATCGGCGCCGCGATCAAGAAGTAGATGGACGGTCGATGCGTCGGCCATGTAGGCCGCATGGTGGAGCGGCGTGAATCCGTAGGACGAAAAGGTGTTGATCGCGGCGGGGTCGGCGTCGAGAAACGCAGTCAACTCCGCGCCCTTACCGAGCGCGGCGGCTTCATAGATGGTGAGCTTCCGGCCGGTTGCGAGCATCACGTCAATAATCTCCGCATGACCAAAAAAACCGGCGAGCAGAAGCAGCGACATGCCGCCGTCAATGGTTGCATCGGCGAGGGCAGGGTCGGCGGCAAGGAGGGCGCGGAATTCGGCGACGTTTCCCGCTTTCACGACGTCGAGGGCTTGCTGGGAGGCGGTCATCAGAATCTCCTCTCTCGCTGGCCTGAGCGGCACGTTGCTGATCGGCTACATTCTACGGCGCATCAGTCGTTTTACCTGTTTCAGTGTGTGGCCGAAGTGGCGTGGGCCTGGCTGACTTGACGCGATACATAATGTACCCTATGCTACCTTGTATATACTAGGCTACTTCTCTAAAGGAGACCACTCATGTCAAATCCGTTGGAAGTCGCGACAGCGTTTGCGTTTATGGTGGCGGGAGCGTCCCACGTGCTACACGGGCGGCGTTGGGCGTCGTTCTTTGAGCCGATCTTCGAAAACGAAGGCGGGCCGTTCCTGATCGCCATCCTTACCCTGCCGCTCGGCCTTGCCATCGTTGCCACACACAATGTCTGGTCGTGGGACTTCGGTGTTTTTTTCACGCTCTATGGCTGGTGCGCCCTCATCAAGGGCACCCTCTACTTGTTGGCACCGCAGGTTCCCCTCAAGATCGCGACGAAGCGCATCCGCACGCCGCGGCACTTCGCCTATGCCGGGATCGTCCTCATCGTGTGGGGCGCGGCAATAGGCTACGACGCCTTCCTCTAAAACTCCTCTGCGTCCGTTCGCTGGCAGCCACGCGGCCGCTCGCGTTAAATACGCCGACCAATGGTGAACACGCAGTCAACTCAAATTACCTTGATCGGCGGCGGACTGGCCGGCGGCCTGCTCGCCACCTACCTCGGCCGCGCCGGCCACAACGTGACGCTCTACGAACGCCGCTCCGATCCCGGCGCGGGAAACTTCGTCGGTGGCCGCTCGATCAACCTTGCTCTCTCCACGCGCGGGATCGACGCACTGCAACGCGTCGGTCTGGCCGACGAAATACTATCTCACGCCATTCAAATGCGCGGACGCATGATCCACGACCGCACCGGCAACCTGCACTTCCAGCCCTACGACAAGGACCCGACCAAGTGCATCAATTCCATCGGGCGTGCCGCACTGAATACCGTGACCCTCGCGGCGGCACAGAAGCTGCCGAATGTGAAGGTGCTCTTCGATCACAAATGCGTGGATGTCGAACTCGACCGCCCTGCCGCGCGACTCATTAACACGACCACCAATGCTGAAGTGGTCGCCGATGGAGGTCTCGTCATCGGCGTGGATGGGGCATTCTCGGCCGTGCGAAAGTCGATGCAGCGGCTGGAGCGATTCGACTATCGGCAGGACTATCTGCGGCACGGTTACAAGGAACTGACGATTCCGCCCGACCCCAACGGCGAATCTCGCATGGAGCGTAACGCACTGCACATCTGGCCGCGCCGCAGTTACATGATGATCGCGTTGCCGAACCCCGATGGCTCTTTCACCTGCACGCTGTTCTACCCATTCGAAGGCACCGACAGCTTCGCTTCGCTCCGAGGTGATGACGACGTGCGACGCTTCTTCGAGTCGGAGTTCCCCGATGCCGTACCGCTGATGCCCACACTGCTAGAGGACTTTCGGACAAACCCGACCGGCTCAATGGTCACCGTGCGATGTCGGCCGTGGCAACATGACGGCAAAGTCGCGCTCGTCGGAGACGCCGCACATGCCGTCGTGCCCTTCTATGGACAGGGAATGAACGCGGCCTTTGAAGACGTGGTCGCGCTGGATGCGGCGATGCATGAACACGGCTCCGACTGGAAGCGGGCGTTCGAGTCTTATGAATCGCGTCGCAAAGAAAACAGCGATGCCCTCGCGGACCTGGCCATCGGTAATTTCATCGAGATGCGCGACAAGACGGCGTCGCGGGCATTTCGCATCAAGAAGAAGGTGGAGCGTACGCTGCACGCACTGCTGCCCGTGTTGTATCTCCCGCTCTACAGCATGGTGAGCTTCTCGTGCATTCCGTATGCCGAGGCAGTGAAGCGGGCGAGGCGACAGGACAAACGCGTATTCGTCATTTCCGCGATTGTCGCCGTGTTTGTGCTGGCAATGGTGTTTCGATGGGTTACAACGGACCGACTGGTGGCGTGTTTTTCGATGGCGGCGACGTTGGTGTATGTTGTGATGCAGGTAATCATTTACAAATCGAGGCATCGTGAGACGTAGGGTGTGTTATTGTGATTCCGCACAGGCTATAAGCCTGTGCCACACTGGAGACATCGTTGGCACTGACCTACACCGACTATCTCAAGCTTGAGGCGATGCTGGAACTGCAGGAGCCGCGCTCGAAGCCGCCCGAGCACGATGAAATGCTCTTCATCGTGATTCACCAGGTCTATGAACTGTGGTTCAAACTGGTGCTGCACGAGTTGGACAAGATCAAGCGCGACTTCACCGCGAACGACCTCTTCGGCGCCATCCACAGCTTCAAGCGTGTCCGCACCGTCATGAAGACCCTCGTAGGCCAACTCGACATTCTCGAAACCATGACGCCAATGAGCTTCTCCAGCTTCCGCGACCGGCTAGAGACGGCTTCTGGTTTCCAATCGGCACAGTTTCGCGAGTTAGAGTTCGCGCTCGGACAAAAGCGCTCTGATCTCGACTTCGCGGCGATGTATGGAAAGACCAGCCGGGGGTACTCTCACCTATTGGCCCGCCTGGACGAGCGCAGCGTGATCGACCACTTCTATGACATGCTCACGCATTGTGGCGCGGCGATCCCGGCGGTCGTGCGAACGAGGAATGTACGAGAATCCAACACCCCTAATGTGGATGTGCAGCAGGAGATACTGCGTCTCTACAAGTCGCGGCCCGAGGTCGCGATCCTCTTTGAATCCATGACCGACTTTGACGAGGGCCTGCAGGAATGGCGATATCGGCATGTCAAACTGGTGGAGCGAACCATCGGTAATAAGAAGGGCACTGGCGGTTCGCTCGGTGTGGAGTTCCTGAAGCGGAGCCTGTTCCAGCCGGCGTTTCCGGATCTGTGGGCCATTCGGCATGAGTTGTAGGTTCTGCGGCAAATGCGGGATTGCGGATTGAGGGTAACGCCTTGCTATTCGATATTTCACCGGCATTGACACCTTCGCTAGCCGTATGGCCGGGTGATACACCTTTATCGCGTGAGATCCTGTGCGACTTGCGACAAGGCGATAACGTCACACTTTCAACACTACGGACAACGGTGCATCTGGGGGCGCACGCGGACGGTCCAAACCATTATGGGAAGGACAGCCCTGCGATTCACGAGCGAAGCCTTGAGTATTATCTTGGCCCGTGCCAAGTCATCCGCATCAAAGCCGAGCGGGGTAAACGCATCATGCCTTCGATGGTACAAGACACTGTATCGCAGAAGCGCGTGCTGTTTGCTTCGGGGACATACACGGACCCAACGCGATTCACTGAAGACTTCGCCGCTCTCTCGCCAGAGTTGGTGGACTGGCTTGCGGATCAGGGAGTGATAACGGTGGGAATCGACACACCAAGTGTGGACCTTTTCAGCTCGAAGGACCTGCCGGCGCACCACGCAGTTCTCCGGCAAGACATGGCAATCTTGGAAGGCCTGGCGCTAAGGGACATCCCGGCAGGAGTATACGAATTAATTTCGCTGCCTCTGCGGCTAGTCGGTTTCGATGCGAGTCCAGTGCGAGCGGTGTTGAGGTCGCTCTCGACGCACTAAGCGTCTATCTCGATTTCTTCATGTAATCTGTGTCAGGCCAATGTCCGTTCCTAATTGCGAACACTGCATCAGAAGCCTCGAGATGAATGCGCCACATTCCCGGGCACATAGCACGATCAGCTTTCACCATTCGCTTGAGAATACGCAAAGCCTTTGACAATTTCATTGTTCCTGCAGCAAAACAAGACCAGAACCGAATCGAAGGGGACTTGTGTTGCAGTAGTCGCAATACCAACCCCTCGGCTGCTATGTAACGGTGTGTGCGGCGAGTATTGTGCGCGAACAAGTATGCAATCCCCTCGATCGCTTGCCAACGAACATCCGTGTCTTCTGCTTCATCCGCAATGCC
>CAZSBF010000004.1:0-76676 GCA_964605185.1 uncultured Planctomycetaceae bacterium | reverse complement strand
CCACCGCCACCGCCCGCGCCTTCTGCACCGCCAACATCAACGCCGACACCAGCGTAACCACACTCGACATCCAACCATTCGTCGATTTGTTGTTAGCCGAATAGGTACCCGTAGCGATTGCATCCTTGACCGAGCCGCGACCGTCAGGAAGCGGGTTTATCGCTCGGACCAAATGCTACCAGTACCAAAGTAGCTGGGACGTAGGCGGCCTGCGAAATAAACACCACCCCGAAAAAAACCGAAAAAGCGAATTGGCGCCCGCAAAAAGACACAAATGGTTTGTACGTGAGACCTGAGTCTCGATGCGCATTGGTACCACAGGTTTTGCAGCGATGAATAGGAAGAACTGATAGGAAGTGACACGAACTGACACGCTTGCTGCGTCGGGGGATTGGGGGTCGTGGGTCCGGGTGTAAGAAGTGTTTACTTTGCAAGGCGGAAAACACCTGGGACGACGTGGGATTAAGTGGGACGACCTGGGATGGATTGAATGAAAAAGGTCGAATGTAGCGTGTAAGACGAGGATGGTGGTTGCTTCGCAACATGACACTATTCCTTGGTTCTTGCTGTGCGCGGGGCGACTGTTGCGCGGTAGGGGTGGATTGGTTTGTCGTGAGCATGGGTCACTCTTCCGTTCTTGTTTGTCAAACACCTATCAGTCTTGCTCGCCGTTTCACGCCGGTGTGGTTTTGTTGATAAGTAGTTTGGCAGGTTGGGTTTGGAGGAGGAGAAACTTCGGGCCCATATGGATGATCATTTGTTGCCAAATCCCTCCGGCCCCCCGATTCGCTGGTCCCCGAGAAGTACGGCAGCAAGTGCCGGCTGTTTTTCAAATACTGCCCCGCCCGATCCTCATCCGCGAAATTTGAGGCCTCACTCCCCCACCACCGCCAACACCCGCTCCGCAATCGCCTCCGCCGTCTCATCCCCCGCCACATCCACCCATCGCGTCATCGGGAACTTGTGAAACCATGTCCGCTGGTGCTTCGCGAACTGCCGAGAGAGAACCTTGATCTTCTCCACCGCCTCCTCCAGCGACGACCGGCCTTCGAGGTAGTCGATCATCTGCGCATAGCCCAGCGCCTGCCGCGCCTGCGTCCCCAGTCCGCCCGGCTCGGCGAGCAATTGTTTCGTCTCGCGCAGAAGCCCCGCGTCCATCATCTCATGCACCCGCACGTTGATCCGCCGCGAAAGCTCCTCCCGATCGCGCCGAATCCCCACCACCACCGCCGGATACCGCATCACCCCCGCCGACCATTGAATCTGCTGCTCCGACAACGGCACGCCGGTCAGGTGAAAGACTTCCAGCCCGCGTTCGATCCGTTTGAGATCGTTCGGGTGAATCCGCGCCGCCGCCGCCGGATCGACGCGCACCAATTCCTCGTGCAGCGCGGGCACGCCATCCGACTCTGCACGTTGGCGAAGCGCTGCACGAAACCCCTCATCCGCCGATGGCCCGTCGAACATGCCATACATCAGACCCATGAGATAGAGCGGCGTCCCCGCAGTCGCGAGAACGCGCCCGTCGCGCCCCGCGACATCGCGAATCGCCGCGTCCGCCATCTCCACAAACCGCGCCACGCTAAAGGTCTCGCCCGGTTCCGCCACGTCGATCATGTGATGCGGCACCAATCGGCGAGTCTCTTCGCTCGCCTTGGCCGTGCCGATGTCCATCCGGCGATAGACCTGCATCGAGTCGATGGAAAGAACCTCGGCCCCCAGCGCCCGGGCCAGCGGGATGGACGCCGACGACTTGCCCGACGCCGTGCATCCAAGAAGCAGGATCATCTGGCTGGACTGGAGTTTCGTATCGGACACGGCGGGACCTCAAATCGCACGCATTATAACTGCGGACAAGGCAAGAGGTTATGGCGTGACAACGTGTTACACAATTCGGGAGGAATAGGCCGCACGATTTGCCGGTTAACCATGCGTGGAGAATCGCGGTCTACACCCTCTCAAAGGTGCGTACCGTGAGCGCGAGCCGTTATAATGCGATTTGTTGAATATGGGGGCTTCGGCTCACGTGAGAAAGAAACTCAGATAACAAAAGCGAACTGACTCGGCGGCAAGGTGCCGTCGATCGAACGAACACGGGAATCATCCCAAAGGAGATTAGATCATGCGACGATTGTTCACCCTTGCTGCGGCTCTGGCCTGCGTGTGTAGCTTCACCGCCGCCAGCGTCTTTGCCGGTCCCGCTTGTTGTTCCGGCGACAAGGACAAAGGCACCAAAATCACGGCCAAGTCCGATGCCTCCTGCACCAAGACCTGCGGCGGCACGACCGAAGGCTTCCCCACGATGGCCATGGTCGTCAACGGCAAGAGCTACGAGTGCTGCATGTCAGCCGCCAAGGCCGCCAAGGATGCCAAGACCGGCATCATCTACCAGGTCGCCGATCAGAAGTTCGATTGCAAGGATAAGGCCATGGCCGCCCTCGCCGACGTCAGCGAGGAATATGTTGAGAACTACATGACCATCGCCTGCGTCGCCGACGGCAAGGTCATGCTCTGCAAAGACAAGACAAGCTGCTGTGCAGAAAAGGGCGCCAAGGGCGCGACCGTCTCCGCCAAGTCCGAAGGCACCTGCACCAAGGGTGAGACCACCGTCGCCGCGAAGTCCGAAGGTGGCACGTGCACCAAGACCGGCGAAAAGACAACCGCCGTCGCCGCCAAGTCGGATAATGCCGGCTGCTGCAAGAGTGGTGCAAAGGCCATCGCCGCCAAGTCCGATGGCTGCTGCAAGGATGGCACCAAGGCCAAGGCCGTCGCCATGACCAAGGAAGAGATCGAGGCCTGCTGCAAGAACGCCAAGGAAGTCAAGTACATGGTCATGGGCCGCAACTTCAAGACCCGCGACGAGGCCGCCAAGGCCCGCGAGAGCGCGATGACGGCCGTCAAGCCGATCGCCATGAAGTACATCGTGGATGGCAAGGAAGTCTCCTGCGCCAGCGAGGTCTGCCCGACAGCCAAGGCCGAAGGCAAGGTCAAGTACATGGTCAATAAAGACAAGATGGACTGCGAAATCGAAGCCCGCATCGCCTTGGCCAAGGCCAAGTTCGAGGCCGCCCGCGACTTCGCCGAGAAGCTCGCGAAGATCTAAGCCTCGATTGATTCAATCGCAGCTGTAAAAAGAACAAAGGCCCGTCGCATCATGCGGCGGGCCTTTCTCTTTTGTTCGTAACAGACGTAGGTCTAATTAGCTGTACGCCTGGCCATGTTCGATGGTCCCTGATCGACGGACATAGTGGATTGCGTCGGTCCCGAACAACTCCAACCCCTCGGCCCGCAACCGCGGTGCCTCATTCAGAATGTATGCGTCAAACTCAGCACGATTGGCAAACTCATACTGCGAAGCGTAGGTGCGAACGGCATCGAGTTTCACCAATCGAGCAGACACTGCGCCAGCCACGATGACATCCGTGAAGTGCTTCGACTCTATCCAAGCCAGCCAGGCCGCCTCCGTCGCTTCATCGGCGATCGTGGCCTGCACTTCATAAAACACGCGGCTCATGGCCTGATCCCACTCGATGCCTTACGGCTTCTTCTTCCCGTCGGCCTTCTTGTCCTCACCCTGCAGGTGTCGAGTCCGCATGGCATCCGTGTCCATAAACTGCACACCCTGCGGAGCCTTGAATCGCTCGCCGGAAATCTCGGGATTGATCTTCAGGTCCGACATCGTCACCGTCGTCATCGGCTTCCCGGAGGTGTCGAACATCACTGTCTTGGCCACGATGCCGCAATCCTTCAGAAGGAAATAGTGCATTCGTCCGATGCTCACCTCGGGCCCCTTGGACTTGGGCACCGCCTCAATCACGAAGGCCTCCTTGCCGCCCACCTTGTCATCCGGCAGCAGCTTGAGCGTGTTGTCCTTCTTGAGCGTGTCGAAGAATCCCTTCCCGGCCACCGACGTGTCGTTTTTCGGGGCGGCATTCTTCATCGCCGTCTTCTGGCCCATGGTCTCGCTGATCGAGTAAATGAACTTTCCGTCACAGATCATGGTGGCCTTCTGATCCATCTTGACCTTGTTGCCCGCGACCGTGGTGACACTCGACGTCTCCGATTCGAGACGCCACAGCGTTTCCTCTCCTTTGCGAACATACTCGTACTTGCCAGACGTATGGCTCTCCATCTTCAGGTCGCCCGAGTCGGAATTGACCTCCACCAACTGCTTGGCAGACATGGACTTGAGCTTCCCACCCACGCCTTCCAGTTGCTTCGCGACGGACTCCAGCGACTCACCTGCCATAACAATCGCCGGGAACATCACGCAGGCAATAAAGGCAGCGTGCGAAACGTGTTTCTCAATGATACGAACCATGATGACATTCCTTTCTGAAACGCCGAAGGCGTCAGGATCGCAATTTGCCGGACTTCACCGCGGCAATATACCGCGTTAACTGATCGATGTGCGACAAGTCATGCCCCGCGTGCATCTTCAACATGACCCCGAGCGACTCACGTCCCCGCTCATTGTGAACCCCGCACCGCTGCAGGTCCGCCGGCGTCATTCGCATCCACAGCCCCACGTTCACCGCTCGCAGTTGTCGAAACTGCTCCACCATTTCCCCGGGGTCTCGTGTGCCATAGGCCTGCGCAGAAACCCATTTGTCCTGATCCATCCCGATGATGGCCGGCTCATGCTCCGAGTAGATCAACCGCACGCGAAATCCGTACACCCACTCCGAATCGATCAGGTGTCCGAAGATCTCCGCCGGTGTCCACTTGCCCTCAAACGGCCGGGCCTGCAGATCCGCCACCGAATTCCCTCGCACCATCGTCGCCAGCGCGTCCGCCGTTCGACTCAGGACGTCGATGGGATCGCGCCCTCCCAGCAAACCCATTAATTTGTCCTGGTAGATGCTGCTCTTGCTGATATCCGCGACGGTGCTCATGGGTGATCCTTTCCTCGACTCGTCCGGTAGTGTAATCACCCGCGGCGCTGCTGACACCGCGGCCGATAAGCTGCGAGCCTCATCCCCCTCCCCCGCCTTGAACCCCCATCCAACAACTGCATAGCATCCTTCGATTAAGCGCCCACGGATTCAGAGGGGGAATCCAATGAAGCGTCTCGCCGCTCTTTCATTGTTTGCGCTTGCCTTGGCCTGTGGTTCGGGCGTGGTGGCCCCGCTGCGCCCCAATCTGAATTTCAACATCGACGTTCCGCCTGCTCCCGCGGTCCTTGTGAATCTGGATGGCCGTTGGACCGTGACAGGATTTGACGGCGTCCAATCCTGCCTCGTGATTCAGGAGTCGCGTGTATCCATTCTCGATCTGACGTGCTCATCCGACGGCCGGGGTTTCGTCGCTGCCATCCTCAACAGCCCTGTCATCACCCGCGCCGGCGACTTGATCACGCTGACCCTCACCTACCGATTGAACAATCAAACCGATCTACAGGGGCGACTCTCGTTCACGGGCAGCTTGCAGATCGACGGCGGATTTGTCGGAACCCGTCGCGACGAGATCATCGGCGACAAGAATGGGCCGACCATCACGCCTGCGTTAATGGCACGATCGTAGTTGCACGTCAATCGTCAAGAGAATGGCAATGATCTTATGGCTGCGGAGTGACCACTAACTTGCTCGCGTCGTATCCACGATCCGGCAGGCGTGAGAGAATATCCTGATACGTCGCATCATCCATCGTTGACGTTCGCGACAGAATCCATAGCGTCGAACGGCTCGGCTCGCCTACAACGGCATATTCGTAGTTTGGGCCGATTTCCAGAATCCAGTAGGCCCCCTCAAACGGGCCGAAGAACCCCACGGCCAGTCTTGCATTCGTCGTGGTATCCACGATTCGCGCTCGGCCTTCAATCGAGTCCACAGTTCCTCCAGCGGTATTGCATTTGTTGAGAACTTGGACGCGTCCGTCATCCAATACCGCATATTCCGCCGTGGTTCCGCCGACACACTGCTGTTGGAATGGATTCGGGTACTTGGCGATTTCATACCATTTTCCAACATAACGCGAGACGTCCACATTCTCGACCGTCGCAAGCGGTGGAAAAAAGGCCTCATATGCAGAACAACCGACACCTAACATTGCAATGACCGCCGTCAAAACCACTCGAATCATCGTCCGCTCCAAATGCTCGCGAGGTCCATTCGATTCATGCATCACGAAGTACTGCACGTTAGGTGTGATAGCCTTCGTTTTGGTGGATTTCCAAAGGGCGCGCTACGCCTGCGAACGTCCCACGAACGCGGCCCTGTAAATCGTTCACGTCTTGGGCCATAATCACCCTTCATGCCCGCTCCAGCCGCTCAAAATCCGCCACGCCTCGTTGTTCGGGCCGAGCTGCCGGCCAAGATCGTTCATCTAATGTTGTTGCTGGTCGCCGTCGCATTGGTCGGGATTCCCGGCGATCTCCTTCTCACCGTCGCCCTGTTTATCACCATCATCGCATTGATTGCCGAGGGAATTCGCACGGCGCGCCTTTCAAGCCTCCGTCAGGCGCTTCGCGAAAGCGACTTCCAGATGTGTCTGAACTGTGGTGCAGCCCTTGGAAAAGAGCGTCGTCAAACCAAATGTGCCAAGTGCAACTCCGCCCTGCCTGACGGCAATCTGCGCGATTGGTGGGAGCGCGTCATCGACCCATAACACGATGTCAAACACGCCGCATGCAAGTGCGTATAATCGGATGCAACCTGCCCTCGCCGAACCCGCCTCGCGAATGATTGGAATACTCCCATGATTCGACGACGATTGCTCCTGACCTTTCTTCTCCTTTCACCAATCCTCGGCTGCAATGGAATCCCCGGCTTCCTCTCGCCGCAGGATGGCACTTGGATTGGAACGCCCACTCAGGTCGTACTTGGCAGCGCAACCTATATCGTGCAATTCAGCCAGGATCGAATGGTCCGCGTCAACGTCAACAACGCCGAGTGGATCGTCCAGCAATCCAATCCGGCGACCCGGACTGGCACGCAGATCATCTGGAAATCCGTTGCCGCCCCGCCGGCCGGCTCCATCATCAGCCTTACCAACATCGAGTACACCTTTGACGTCACCCTCCAATTGGATGGCAGCCTTGCGGGAAATGTGACACAGGCAATCCCCATCATCCCCGGCGTTGTTTCGATTCCGACGACGACGACCCCCGTAACGCTCCGACGAATTTGATACAATGGCGTCGGGTGGAGCAGATGAGTACAGCAATTCAGCGATTGGGTGCCGTAGCGATCATCGTCAGTCTGATTGCCTCATCTGTGTACGCGCTCAATCCACTGGTGGGCGATTACTCGAAGGACCATCCCCTCGACATCCGCATCATGGCGTACAACACGGAACGACGGTTTATCGCCGAGCCGGCAGCCGATGCCGCGTTTAATCGAATCTTGATCGCCCTGCAGCCCGACATTATATGCTTCGAGGAAATCACTTCGGCCGTCTCGACATCGGCGATGGCGACGCGGCTCAACAGCATCATGCCGATCGGCGGCGCAGGATGGCAAATCCACTTCGGCCTCCTCGGCGGCACGCGAAACGCCATTGCATCCCGATATCCGCTTACCTTGAAGCGCACGGACACTATCCCCGCGTCATCCACTCGTGGTGTGACAATTGCCCTCGCCGACCTGCCCAACGCGTCGTATCCCGTGGATGTCTATTTGCTGGGTGTGCATCTTAAATGCTGCGGCAACCCCGGCGGCTCGGAAGATGGCAATCGACAGCGCAGTGCCGATGCAATTGCCAACTGGCTCGGCGATGCCCGCGGCGCCGTGCGGGCCTCGGGCGACAACATCGCCCTTCCCGCGAACACGCCCATCGTCATCCTCGGCGACTTCAACCTCGTCGGCGGCCCGCAGCCGGAGACGACGCTTCTCACGGGTGACATTCAAGACAGCGCCACCTTCGGGACAGATGTCAAAGGCGACTGGGATGTTACCAACCTGACCAATCTCAATCCGGTTGATCCGTTCACTGGCAACAACTTCACCTGGCAAGGTAGCACGTCCTTTCCGCCGTCGGCCCTCGATCGATTCATGACCGCCGACTCCGCGTTCAACGCCGTGAACAAGTTCATCCTTAACACCAACACCATGACCCCCGCTGCCCGATCCGCCGCGGGACTGCAGCCCGGCGACACGCTCGATACTACGACATCCGATCATCTGCCCATCGTCGTGGATCTTCGAATCGCAAATCCCTGTGCACTCGATACTGACAACGACGGCACGCCGGACTGCACCGACGGCTGCCCCACCGACCCGACGCGCATCGCTCCTGGCCTATGCGGCTGCAACGTGTCTGCTGGTGCGAAAGGTACCGGCGATGTAAATGGCGATACACGCATTGACGCGCTGGACATTCAGGCGTTTACAAGAGAACTTGCCACACCCACCGCGCCAAGCTTGTCCGCATGCTCGGCAGACACCAATCTGAGCGGGACAGTCAACGACGCCGACATAGATTCGTTCGTGAGTCTACTACTCGGCACCTGATCACGTCTTCGTGACGGCGTCGTATGTGATCGGTGCTAAAGCTGCTCTACCGTCACATGCTCATTCGTGTGAATGTTGATTCCCCCCGCGATTCGCAGTGCCGCGGCGACGATTTCTCCTGATGCCATCGTCGTGTGATTTAACAGGGCCCGTGCCGCGGCCAGTGCGCACGAACCACCGCTTCCGATGGCGAGGATGCCATCCGTCGGCTCGATCACATCGCCATTGCCGCCGATGATCAGGCTCACGTCGTTGTCGGCCACGGCGATCAAGCTTTCGAGTCGTCGCAGGGCCCGGTCGGTCCGCCAATCTTTGGCCAGTTCTATCGCAGCTCGCTTGGTGTTGCCCTTGAACTCATCCAGCTTCGCTTCGAATCGTTCCAGTAACGCGAACGCATCGGCCGCAGAACCGGCAAAACCCGCGAGAACCTTGCCTTTGAACAGCTTCCGCACCTTCACCGCGTCGGCCTTGAGGACCGAATCCCCGAGGGTCACCTGACCATCGCCGCCCATGGCCACGGAACCGTCTCGCCGAACGGAAAGGATGGTCGTCGATCGGATTTTCGGATGGTGGGTCGGCATAATTGAAACCTCAGGCTGGGAGCCAAGGTATCATGTTTCGGCGGAGGGTGCCAATGCCACGACGATCAGATGCACGTACGTTCAAGATACAAAGCGCCAGTGAGAGGATGATCCATCGCGCGATGCACCCTGTACTTTGGCTCGCGACGATTGCCCTTTCTCTTAGTATCGGTTGCAAAGAGAACACGCGCGTGGCCGACTCGCAGCCTGCCAAAGAGCCCACCGCTCCACCGCCGGTAAGCGTCGAACGACCTGTTACGAAACCACCCGAGCCACCACCTCCACCCACGCGTCCGAAGGACTCGTGGGTTCTCTTCCGTGAGGCCGGCGACGAAAAAGTCGATGCCTCCATTTCGGCCGATTGGACCGGCGGCAACCGGCTGGAGGTCAAGACTCGAAACGTGCGAAAGGTCGTGCTCGACCTGACAAAACTCCCGGAGGGCGCACCGACGCGCGGGCCTTGGACTCTTCAGATCGATGGCCAAGGAATAGAGATCTTCGGCAAGAAAGGTCGCGTAATGGACTTGGCCCGCTCCCCAAACGGCGACTGGGCCATCGTGCCGGACAGCCACCGGGCGAGACCCTAAGAGTTAACTGAGATTGAGAGCAGCTCGCACCTGCCCCGCATTCACGCCTGTAATTCGCACGGTCTTATGCGGGTTGGAAAGCCCAGCGATCACGCAAACCGATCCTTTGGACAGCCCCAGCGTCGTCGCCAACAATGACTCAATCGCTGCATTGGCTTTTCCTTTCTCCGGCGGCTCGGCCACCTGAATCTTCAACGCCTCCCCCAACGGACCGACAATTCGCGTCCGCGAAGCCCCCGGCACCGCCTTTACTTGCAACTCAACGCCGTCGCCAGATTCTCGAATCGATACTGCCATAAACGATTACTGATGCCACTGTTACGATCTTCGCCGAGGCACTACGAGCCGGCGCATCCACCTGCCTTGACACCCAGCCAATGGGTCGCGATGATCCTCCGATTGCAATTGAGACTCAGTCTCAATTAGACGCGCCGGTTCCAAATGACACGAGAGGAAGTCAATGCTCGCAGCCAATGATACGCGACCCATCATGTTCGAACTCAAAGAGTCGACCCAGAATCTTCACGATCAGACCGAACATGGCAATTTCAACAAAGAACTCGTCAATGGCCGCCTGCCGCTGGCTCAGTTCGTCGAATCCCTCGCACAGCTCTATTTGATTCACCGTGCGTTGGAGAAGCAAATTCGCGGACACCTTCCCAACTCCCCCACCATGGCGGCTGTCGTGTTGGATTACCAGTTTCAGGAACCCTATTTGCTTAGCGACCTCGCATACTTCGGACGAAACTGCGAAACGATTCAGCCCCTGCCGGCAACGACTAAATTCATTGCTCGAATCGACGCGGCAGCTGCCGAATGTCCCGCCGCCCTGCTCGGCATGCACTATGTTTTTGAGGGCAGCAACAACGGATCGAAGTTTATCGCCCGCGCCATCCGACGTGCCTACAACTTGTCCGACGGGAACGGCACTCAATACCTGGACCCCTACGGCGACCAGCAGCGCGACTATTGGCAGTCATTCAAGGACGCCATGAATTCACAGGACTTCACCGACGCCGAACGAAGCGCCATCGTCCGCGCTGCCTCGGAGACCTTTGCCGCCGTTATGCAGCTTCACCGGGAATTGGATGCCGGTTCCACACCCACGCCACAGCTTGCCGCCCCCAAGACCGGAGGCTGCCCGTTCCATCGCTAGCCGTTGGAGAATGGCCCCCTTGCCCGTACCATGCCGCGTTCAGGGCCATATGAGGTCGGACGACGCATGAAGGTACTTATCACGGGCGGCGCGGGATTTATCGGTTCACACCTTGCCGAGCGACTCATCGCGCAGGGCGACGACGTCACGGCCCTCGACAACCTTAGCACCGGGTCGCTCCGCAACATTCGTCATCTTCTCGATCACCCGAAGCTCCGCTTCGTAAACGACGACGTGCGTGACGATAAGACGCTTCACGTCTTGATCGAGCAATGCGATCTGATCTATCACCTTGCCGCGGCCGTCGGCGTCCAACTCATCGTCGACCAGCCGGTGCATACCATTGAGACCAATATCCACGGCAGCGAGGTCGTGCTCGGAATCGCTAACAAGTTTCGCAAGCCCGTACTAGTCGCCTCGACCAGCGAAGTGTATGGCAAGAGCGAAAAAGTCCCCTTCCGCGAGGATGATGACACCGTCCTCGGCGCGACGCGATTCTCCCGTTGGTCCTACGCCTGCTCGAAGGCCATCGACGAATTCCTCGGCCTTGCCTATCACCAGCAGTTCGGCCTGCCGGTCGTGGTGGCCCGTTTCTTCAACACCGTCGGCCCGCGCCAGACTGGCCAATACGGAATGGTGATTCCGCGTTTCGTTGAAAAGGCGTTGCTGAACAAGCCCATCGAGATCTATGGCTCGGGCAATCAGGCCCGTTGCTTTGGTTTCGTAGGTGATGTGGTCGGCGCGATCATGAAGCTTATGGCGTGCAAGGAAGCGCCCGGTCGTGTCTATAACGTCGGCGCAACGCAAGAAATCAGCATCAACGCCCTTGCCGATAAGATTATTGAGATGACCAAGAGCAAGAGCGTGAAAAAGTATCTCACCTACGAAGAGGCGTATGGCCGCCCCTTCGACGACATGATGCGCCGCATCCCCTGCCTCGAACGCATTCGCGAAACGATCGGGTATGAGCCGAAGACCGGTCTCGATGAAATTCTCCGACTGGTCATTGCCGAAAAGCGCGAGCAGATCGCCGCCGGGGAGTTGAAATAGCCCGTGGCCTCAATCGTGCATCGCATCAAAGACCTTCTCGTAGGCCTTCCGGCCGTTTCGCCGTTGGTCATCCCGCTCATGCTGCGGAACCCAAAGCGGCTTCCGATCTTTCTTGCCGACACCTTCCGAACTTATCGCGGCCACGCACGCCTGCGGGTTCCGTCGATCGAGCCGTGGGAGCTGCTCGGCTTCAAGGGCGAAATTACGATGAAGCTTGGCGAGAACGGCCTCTTCGCTGCGATGGAGCCGAGCTTTTTGATGATGCAACTCGTCGCCATGCTCCGGCCAAAGCGGGTCTTCGAGATCGGAACGAGTCAGGGGCGGACGACCGCCCTCATTGCCATGAACACCCCGCCGCAGACGCAAATCTTCACGCTGGACCTGGACCCATCCAAGCCGCTGCCGGGGCAGGTCAGCGACCTGCACCTCATTGAACTGGCCAAAAAGGAACTGGGTATTGCGTTTCGCGACACAAACTGGTCCTCGCGAATCACGCAACTCCTCGGCGATAGCGAGGGCTTCGACTTCAAGCCCTATTACGACAGCATCGACCTCGCGACCGTCGACGGATCACACACCTACAAGTTTGTGCGCTGCGACAGCATGAACGCCTTTCGCATGATCTGCCCGGGCGGCGTCATCCTGTGGCACGACTTCGAATCCATGCGCAGTGAATACGGTGTCAGCCGATTCGTCGACGAGATGCGCGACCGCCACGGATTCAAGGTCTATCGCCTCGGCCGAGAGCAGGGCGACAGCCGTTACGCCGTCATGCGCGTGGATGCAGAATCGAAGAAGCAGCTCGCCGCGTTCGCAGCGAACCCTTCCACGTTCTAAGCCATAATCAGTCTATCGGGGAGTTTTCTTCGACCCGCTGGAGAGCCGCAGGCGTTCAGCCAGCAGTCGCGGGTCAAAGAGCGCGGAGAGATTCTCGAGGAAGTAGCCCATGATCGGGCCGGGATCCTTCGCTCGAATGAGTTGATAAGCGGTGTCGTCGGCAAGGAATCGGAACCAGCTTGGCCACGTGCCCATTCGCTGATCGTTGCCGACACGGAGGAACCACATCAGATCGCCGGGTAGAAACCGCAAGAAGCGATTCTTGGGGTAATCGAGCGTCGGCTCGACTGTTTCCCCTCGACGAATTCTCAGCATCATCATCGGGAAATCAATGCCGACCGACGGACCGATGTTGAAACACTCCGGGAATCGCGGGTTGATCTCCATCAGTTTCGCCACGTGGTCGCGCGGATCATCCACAAAATCGAAATCGCAAAACCCCGTCCACTTGTATTCCACGAGCATCCGGTGCGCGAGATCGAGGATGTCCGGCCGATCCGCGGAGAAGTTGAGCACGCTGCTCCCCCCCTCCGGCGGGTACATGCGGGTCTTTCCATAGACGATGCCGGCAAGGCGCGTCTGCCGGTCATCGACCAACATGTCGACTTTGTATTGCATCCCGCCCGGGGGAACGAAATCCTGCAGATAACTCTCGCCATGGGCCGCGACGATGTCGGGATATAGTTTACGAACCGAATCCGCATCGTGGCACCAGGTGATCCCGCGTGCTCCGACACCGATACTCGGCTTGATCAAAACCGGCCATCGCGTGATCTGTCGCAGACAGCCTTCAAGTCCATCGGGGTCGTCCGCAGGAAACCACGAATCAGGAATCGGCACGCCCGCCGCAAGGGCCGTCTTCATCGTCGGGATTTTGTCGTATGCGGCGCGAAAGGTTGCGGCATCCGGCAGGATCAGCCGCGTGTGCTTGCGAATCTCATCCTGAATCTCGCTGACAGCGAGCGCTCCGTAGTGCCCCACCGCGAAGAGCATTTCGATATTGCGTCGAGAGAGGAATCGAACCAGCCATGCCTTGAAGTCGTCGGGACGATGCCGCGGGGATGGGTAAACGAACCGCTCGCGCGTGAACCGTGAGTAGAAACCACTGTTGTAACGCCGTTCGCTGCCTGCCGCGACACGAATGCCCGCACGGCCCATCGACTCGATCACTGGGAGAGCCGCCTTGCCCTGAGCCTCCATCACGAAAACGGTCGGACGTGTGGACATGAGACGCGGCGACCTATCGCCTCGCGGCCTCCGTGAACAGCTCGGCCATTCGCTTGGCAATCATCTTGCGGTCATAGCGTTGGATGCCGGCCTCGCGGGCCTTGTCGCCAATCGCCTTGCGTTTGGCGGGGTCGTCGGCCCACTCGCGAATCTTGGCCGCCAGATCAGCCGCATCGCCGGGCTTGCTGGCATAGCCCGCCCCGTCGGCCGTCACCATGTCCGCCGTCGTGCCCGCGAAGTTCACAATGCTTGGGATGCCGGTGAACATGTAGTCGAAAATCTTGTTCGGTGTCACCCATCGCGGCCGCTTGATTTGTTTCAGGATCATCAGCCCGATGTGGCAGGCCGCAAGAATGCCGGGAAGTTGCGTCTTGGGCACAGGATCGATTAAGTGAAAGTTCGTCAACTTTCGATCTGCTGCCTGTTGGCGAAGCGTTTCCTTCATCTTTCCTTCGCCGAGCAGCACGATGGCGATATCCGGGCGGTCGCGGAGTTTTTCCGCCACATCCAGCAATTGGTCGAGGCCGTTGGCATCGCCATGCGCACCCGTGTAGACGCAGAGAATTTTCCCACCCAAGCCGCGCTTTTCGAAGAACGCCGTATTGGGATGCAGGTCGGAATAAAGAGCGCTGTCGCCGCCGAGGACTACGGTTTCCAACCGCATCGGGTCGAAGCCGCGTTCAAGGAGCCGGTTGTGAAAGCCGCGTGAAACGAGAAGGATCTTCCGCGCCTTCTTGTAACTGAAAAGCTCCAGCCATTCCCAGACTTTGTATTGCAAACCGGGCTTAATTCGTCCTGCGTCGAGCAAATCTTCCGGCCAAAGGTCGCGAACCTCGAAGATGTAAGGGATGCCCTTCATCGCGGCGCCGATGCGCCCGGGAATGCCGACAGTGAGTGGTGTGCTCGTGGCGAAGATCAGGTTTGCGCCGCGCTCCTTGAGTGTCACCAAAAGCGCCACGATCGCGAATTTGAGGAAACACCAGATCCGCTTGGGGACGCCGAGCTTATTGCTGTAGAACGCGTTGCACGCCACCACCTTGATGCCGTCGATCCAATGCGTCCGCCACAATCGCCAGAACGGCATCCGTGGCAGCGAACTTTGATCGTGCAGGCCGCACACCATCGTCACCTGCCAACCCATCTGCACGAGATAGCGACTCACGTCATAGCTGCGCGTGCCGCTCGTGCCTTCATTGGTGACGAAATGCTGGTGGATGTAGATGAGTTTCATCGTTGATCAGTCGCGAAAGTTGATCCGCGTTGAGATATTCATCGGCAACATAACCAGTCCTGCGAGTTCCACCGTCGGCCGCGGAGTCTTCGTTCGATAATGCCGCGAAGACCAACCGCCGAAGGCCCCCGCCTTGTCGACACCGCGTTTGACGGACAGCTTCATTTCCGCCGGACACACAAACGCGAGGGTCATGGTCCCTTTGGGCAAATCGACGGTGATTGTTTTTTCTTCATCGTCGATGCGATACGGATAATCGGCGAGATGCCAGCGGAGCGTCACAAGTTGCTCGCGCTTGCCGGATAGTTCGTCCGATACGGTCCACACGCCACTGACATGCTCAATCGTCCGCCGATGGCTGACGTGCCACGGTGAACGGGCGTAGCCGTCATGTTCGCCGATCCATCGCGTGTCGCCGTGTTCAGTCACTCGCGCCCCGGGCCACGGCAACCAGAGAAATCGTGACGCCAGGTCCAACGGGCCGCGACCGCCGATTTCGATCGTGTTGTGTGCCCGAATGTCCTTGAAATACTTTTCGGCCCCCGGCGACTCGGGCGCGAAATACTTATACGACCCGCTGTCGGAAAAAACGTTGACGCCACGGTGCCACAGGTCCACATGCAGCATATCAACATGCGCCGGGCGGTCGGAGTACGAATGGCAACGAACCATGCACCATGAATCACTACCGCGCAGCGTGTAATAGCCGCCTGCATCAAATCGGCGTGAGGCCGACTGGCGCGGCTCGGCCGCATTGCTGAATGCACTATCTCCGTAGAGCCAATACGTCATCTCGTTCCAAGGCCCATCGGGCAACACGCGCCGCTTTTCCTTCCGATACATCCCCGCCTGCACGGTCGCTCGGAAGTCCTCGTATGGGCAAGACGACAGCGGCAACACGAGGGCACCGTCGTTCGCACCGTAATTCGGCACACTGCCGGATTCCGTGTCGAGCATTTCATGCAGCCACTCTGCAGCGCAACCCACGCGACGCACCAATTCCGCCGAGAGCGGCCGCCTGTTTACTTCGCAAATCCGAATCGCCCACAGGCAATCATGAAGCATGACGCGGTGGTAATTGGTTGAATGTTGCACGAAACTGCCGTCGTCGTAGATCTGCCGGCGGACATCGCTCTCCAAGACATGCTCACCACGGTCGAACCACTTGCCGGCCTCGCGGAATTCAGGAAACAGGAGCGCAACCGTTATCATGCCGATTGCCTCGCTCATGCTGTGGTTGTTCTTTTGCGAGACGGCAAAACCGATGTTGTGATAGATCCGCTCGGCCTGAATCGCCATGAGCCGGGCCATCGACGCGACACGCTCGGGCGCCGTACAGGGCGAGTTCCAGAACGCATAGAGAGCAAAGGCCCATCCGAAGAGTCGAATCCCCGTCTCCTGACCGCATTTCCAGTTCGGCCCCAGGTTCGGCGGGTTCTGGCTCACCCAAGATTCAAACAACTCCCAAAACGCCTGCGGGTATTTCTCATCGCGCGTCAGGGCATAGGCTCGCGCCAGCCAATATGCGCATGCAAAACGCGACGGCTCCCAAACTTCCTTGATGTCTCCTAATTCCTGCGAAAACGTCGGGTAATCGCACCAGTGCGTCCGCGTGTGGTGCACTCCGCCGGTGTATGGATTGAGAAGCCAATTCGCCGGCCAACCAAGGTCGAACGACTCGGAACTGAAGTACAGGAATCGACCGCGACAATAATCGTCGGCAACTGAGATCGCGCGTGCCCGTGCATTGGCACCGATGAGCTTCTCCAAAGCGTCGGCTGCCGGCAGTTCGCCCGCCGGAAATAAGAACGCGCCGCCCTTTTGGTTGCGATATGCTTTGTATGCCGACGGCTCGGTCGGCACTCCTTCCACAACCAGATCCGCCAGTGTGATCCGCTCCCACTCATGCGTTGGGAACAGGCGTTGGAGCAAGCCCGTCTTGCGCCGTAGCGCATAGGCCCCGCGATAGGCCACCCAGTCAAGCCCCAGCCGCTGCGCCATCTCAAAATATTGAAGTGTTCGCACGTGTTTTGGTGAACGGGTCGCGACGGACATCATGCATTCGTCAAATCAGCGCAGACCAGCCGCCCATCGAGGTGCCGCAACGCCTGACCACTGAACACGATGGTGTCGCGGTCGCTCTCCCCTCGCGGCAGGACCAGCGACCCATACTGAAAATACTTCGCGTCCCAGCCGTCCTTCTCGGCCTCCAGCACCTTGTTCCATTGCGTGCCATCCGTTGAGAGCCACATCGACGCCTTCTTTGAGTGATTCACACTCGACGGCTCCACCGTTGTGGAAATCGCGTAATACCGGCCGAAGCGTGTCGCGTAGATGCAGCTACCCTCAATTGACTGAAGCCGCTCCACCTTGCCGGAGGACTTGTCGAGCGAGACGATCCAGTTCGCCTCCTTCTCGGTATCCATGCCATAGATGAGATGGTCGCCGAAGTCGAAGACCTCTACGGCGCGATATTGCTGCTGGCCCTTCACGAGCCAGTCGAAGTCCTTCAAGTCGGCGCTCAAAAGGCCGATCCCCGGCTCATGATTGTGATCGCCGGCGAGCAGCCAATATTTCCCGATTGCCGCGTCGTACAGCAGATTGTGGACGTGCAGGATGCTGCCGCCTTCAAACACCCGCGCAACCTGGTACGTCCGCCCTTTGTCATCCGACACATACAGCCGCACCGGCTTGCCGTGCGCCGTGCGCGAGTCATACTCGCCCCAGAGTACGCGATCGCCCGGCCCCACCGTGATGCACATCGGTGGAAACAGCTTTTGTGTGCCCACTTCAACACGTGCACGCGTCATTGTCGCTTCGCCGTGCCGACCTACATAAACCCATTCGCGATTGGCCGCGACCAGCGTCCCATCAGACAAGACACCCATGGCCCGAACTTCCTGCCGCAGCAGCCGTTGACCGAGCCGCAGTATGCTCGCTGCCCCTCGCACAAACTTCGTGGGCATTGCCGTGACAAACTGCCACGAAGCGCCGTCATCGGTCGAACGATAAATGCGGTAGGAACGGCCGGAGTAGATCGTGCCGTCCCGCTGAATTGCCACCGCCCGTCCGGGAGCGCGATGTCGAAAGGTGAGCATCAGAGCGTGACTTCTTCCCCGGGCCGGTCAATAAACGTCTGCATCCAAAGCTCCAGCGTCAGCAGGCAGTAGAGCAAATACGCGTGATCGGCCTTGTTGGCCCGGTTCTCCGCGATGATCTCCTGAATCACGTTTGGTTCGAACAATCCGCGGCTCGCCAATCGCGACGGCGAAAGCAAGTCCGCCAAGACATGATCGAGGTCCATCGCGATCCACTTCCGCAGTGGCGGGCCGAACCCCGTCTTGCTGCGGTGCAGGATGTCGTGCGGGATGTACGGTTCCAGTGATTTCTTCAGCAGATACTTCGTGGTCTGCCCCTTTAATTTCAACCGTTCGGGGATGCGCGCCGCAAGCCGCATGAGTTCGACGTCGAGGAACGGCACACGCACCTCCACCGACACCGCCATGCTCGACTTGTCGGTATAGAGGAAGTTGTGCGCCGCGAGAAAAGTCTGAATGAGGATGTGGGATCGTCGATTCAACTCCCCGGTGCCGACGAAACTGTCGTAGTACTTACGCAGCGATGCCGGCGGCGCATCGGAAAGATCCAGCCTCGACGCAAAGCCTTTGGCATACACGCGCCGACGAACCAGCGGGCTGGACCAATCGGACAATTCCAAGAACCGCTGAACGCCATCGCCATCCAACGCACGCCGGAATTTGCGCAATCGCCTCGGAATCGCGCTCTGCGCCCCCATCATCGCGGAGGCCGCACTCTCGGCGAGCCCGAGCGACGGTGAGAGCAGCGGCCGCGGAATCCACGACATCCTTTCGAGGAATCGCAGCGCCTTATGGCTTCGATAGCCGAAGAAGATTTCGTCGCCGCCCATGCCCGAAAGCAGTACGGTCGTACCATCCTCGCGCGCCAGTTTGCAGATCAAGTACGACGGAAAAACGGTCGGGTCGGCGTCCGGTTCATCGTTGTGATACACCATCTTGGGCAACAACGAAATCACATCCGGCGCGAGCCTGAAATTCGTCAGCTCCGTTTTGAGAATGTCCGCGACCCGTTTGGCGTACGGATAGTCCGCCTCGTACTGATCGCGAGCCATGTCGCCTTCGTCGAAGCTGTAGGTGTAGCACTTGATCGGCCGATCGGGGAAGCTCTTCCTCATGCACGCAACGATGGCCGTCGAATCGGTGCCGCCGGAAAGAAACGCACCAAGCGGGACATCGGACATCATCTGCCGCTGCGTCGTCAACATGAAGGTATCATGCACGTCGCGAACCCACTGCTCTTCGCTAATGCTCTCGTCCGGCTCATATGAGATGTGGAACCACTGCTTCGTCTCGATGCGTCCATCTTTCCACAACAGATAATGCCCCGGCTCGACCTTGCGAATGCCTTTGAGCATCGTTTCTTCACCCGGCACCCAGAGGAACGTGAGAAACTCAGGCACGGTCTGGACATTCAGCTCGCGAGGAATCTCCGGCACGCGTAATAGCGATTTGATCTCCGACGCAAAGAACAACTTCCGCCCGCTGTGCCAGTAATAAAGCGGCTTGATCCCGGCATGGTCGCGGGCTAGCAGAAGCGTTCGTTTTTTCGCATCCCAGATGGCGATTGCGAAGATGCCGTTCAGATCCTGCAGGAATTCCGGCCCCTTCTCTTCATAGAGATGAACGATGACTTCCGTATCGCTGCGCCCGCGGAACTTGTGCCCGCGTGAAATCAACCACTCACGATGTTGCTGAAAGTTGTAGAGCTCCCCGTTGTAGCTCAGCCAGATCGTGCCATCCTCATTCGACATCGGCTGATGGCCGGCCGGGCTGAGATCGATGATGGAAAGCCGGCGATGGCCAAGGCCGACCTGCCCCACCGTGTCGTGCCACGTCCCCATGTCATCCGGGCCGCGATGAGCGATGACCTTGGCCATCGGCTCCAGCAGCTCGGGTCGATGATCACCGACGTATCCGCAGATTCCACACATTCAGTTTGCTTTCTGGTTCCCCTAATTCTTCTTGACCAACACCATCATGCTTCGGCACATAGCAACGAACTCCCGCGTCCATCGGTCCGCGTCGAAAAACGCCCGCTTGGCAATCACGCCCTTTCGAAGCCGGTTGCACAACTCCGCATCGGTCGCCAATCGCTTCATCGCGCCGGCCAGCGCAGTCGCATCGCGCGGTGGTACGAGGATGCCGCTCGACTCATCCACGATCTCCGGAATCGCCATCCAATTCGTCGTGATCACCGGCAGGCCCGCACCATACGCCTCAAGAATAATCCCCGGATAACCTTCGCCCTGCCAAAACGTCGGGAAAAGCACCGCGTCGTAAGTCG
This sequence comes from uncultured Planctomycetaceae bacterium, assembly GCA_964605185.1. Taxonomy (GTDB): domain Bacteria; phylum Planctomycetota; class Phycisphaerae; order UBA1845; family UTPLA1; genus JACRIM01. Next base: position 56,174 of record CAZSBF010000004.1, on the reverse strand, counting down.
GAAGAATACGCAGCGCCTCACCCGGCGGAACCTGCCCCTTGTAGTCCACACCTTTGCGACCGGCGAAGTATTCCGGCGTCAGTCCGTCCATGAGCGGGCCGAAGATATCCACTTCAATGCTGCCGCCGAGCGTCTCAGCCGCTGCAACTAACTCATGAATTCCCTTGGAAGGCTTCACATGGCTTAGAAATACGAACCGACGACAACACGCACCGTTGCGGTCCTGAATCTCCGACGCAGGCGGCATCGGCCGATGGGTCGGAAACCACTCTACCCGGCGGAGCCCGTCGCGTTTCGCACTTGCCACCAGCGCCTTGGTCTGCGCCAGGTATAAATCCGTCCGCCGCACCAACCAACGAACAACCGCCCCGCGCATTCCGGGCACCTCAAGAAAGTCCTCGCCGCCGAACATGCGAATCATGAACGGCTTCCCGAAGATCGCAGACGCGACCCATGCGAAGGGTCCGATGAATGGCAATCCCGTCGGAACCGGTTGAAGACTCACCACGTCGGCCTGCAGTGCCCCGCGAAAAATCCGGCCGATGATCGCCAGGAATCGAAATACCCCGGTGAATCGATGCCCTCGGACTCCCCCCGTGTTCACCATGATCACGCGGACGCCGTCGAGTTGCGCCAACCGTTCGGAAAGCTGCTTCAACGACACACCCGCGCCGCCGACCGGAGGTGGAAGCGTGCCGATGAGGAGGATCGTGATCGGTCCCGCCGCATGCTCTTCTTTCATCTGTGTAGGCGACAACACTATGCGGCGACGTTGTAAAACCGTTTCCAAAGGTTGAGCACCAGCAGTTTGTAAAGCACAAACCAATGATTCGCCGCCCCACTCGTATGCTCGTTGATCGCGCGTTCGACGGCGGGCCGATCGAGCCACGTGTTGCTTGAATCATCAAGCAATACGCCTCGAAGATAGTTGTTCAGAGGTCCCCGAAGCCACTGAGCCACCGGTACGCCGAGCCCCGTCTTTGGCCCATCGAGTATTTCATCTGGCACCACGCCGCGAAGTGCACGTCTCAAGATAAACTTTTTTTGTCTGCGCTGCACCTTGAGCCGCGACGGGAGGGCCATTGCGTAGTTGGTCAAATTCGTATCGAGGAACGGCACGCGGATCTCAATGCTGTGTGCCATCGTGCTCTTATCAACCTTTTCCAGAAAGGTGTCCGGTAGAAGCACGAGACTGTCGATGTACAGATTTCGCTGGACGGCGTCCAAGCGATCGAATCGTCGCCAGAGATCGCGATAGCGCTGGAATGGATCGTGTCGATCCAGCTCCCGTCGCGAATGATCCGACAACAATCGCGTTGGCCGATTCGCGAGCGTCTCCACCGTCATCAGCATGGCCAGTCGAAGCGGCGGATCCGCGATGTTCATCGTGTCGAAGAATCGCATGGCCCGCTGCCGCCGCGGGCAGTTCGGAACAAGCTTTCTCGCGAGCGCCGCGACTCCCGATACACCTCGCCAAAAGGCCTCGTGGGCGAGTATGTTGTATCGTCGGTAGCCTGCGAAGATCTCGTCGCCACCATCCCCCTGCAGAATAACTTTGACCGCCCCCTTCAACTCTTGGCAGAGAAGGTACAGCGGGATATTCGCCGCGTCTGCGAACGGCTCATCGTGACTTTGCACAAGATGTTCGATGACGTCCGACATGTTCCCGGCGCGGACAAACAACTCCTGATGCTCGGTGGAAAATCGTTGTGCCACCAATTGCGCCTTCGGCCGCTCATCGATGGGGTCGAAATCAAAATGCATCGAATAGGTCTTGAGTTTCCCGTGATAGTGCCGCGAAGCGAACGCGGTGATGGCCGACGAATCGATCCCGCCGCTGAGAAACACGCCGACCGGTACATCACTGATCAGATGGTCCCGAACGGCGGCCTCAAGTCGTTCACGTACAACCCGCGTTGCGGTATCGAGTGAATCCGAAACCGGCGGCAGTTTCTCAACCGACCAAAACGCTTCCGTCTTTTCGCCGGACCGATCGAACGTGAGCACATGCCCCGGCAGCAGCCGCTCAATCCCGTCGAACATCGTATGCGCACCCAACGCATTGCCGAAGTACATGAACTCGTGCAACGCCGGCCATGACAAGCGCCGCTCGCCGCCCCCGGCCGCCAGCACGGCCTTGATCTCCGAGCCGAAAATAATCCCATCCTTCACGCGTTGCAGATAAAGCGGCTTGATCCCGAAGCGATCTCGCGCCAACGTCAACCGTTGCTCCCTGGAGTCCCAAATCGCCACGGCATACATCCCGTTGAACTTCGGGAATATCGCATTTCCCCATCGCATGAAGGCATGGAGCAGGACTTCCGTATCCGACCTGCCACGAAACGCCACGCCGTCCGCCTCCAGCGTCGCACGCAGATCGAGATAGTTGTAGATCTCGCCGTTGAAAACGATCGTGTATCGCCCATCCGGAGAGGTCATCGGTTGGTGGCCGAGCGGGGAGAGATCGATGATCGAAAGTCGCCGATGGCCAAGGCCAACCGGCCCGCCCACAAAAATCCCCTCGTCGTCCGGTCCACGATGGCGAATCGCATCCGCCATGGCGCGCACACGCTCCGTTGGCACTGGTGCCTCGCCGAAGTCCACAATTCCACAAATACCGCACATGAAGTTCGGAAAACAGCGCTCGCTAGGACCCGCGAGTTCGCTCGACGTGGTCGGGTGGTCCCTGTAGGGCGGACTCGTACACTGAATAAAGCCGCGCCCCCATCGCTTTCATCGTGAATCGTTGTTCGACGGACGCACGTCCGCATTCGCCAAGTTGGCGCCGCTTTGCTTCGTCTGCTAGCAAACGCTCGGTCGTACTCACGAACGCGTCGACATCGCCGAGCGGAACAATCAAGCCCTCTCGCCCGTCCCTCACGAGTTCTTCCACGCCGGCATAGGCAGTGCTTACTACTGGAATACCCACCGCCATCGCTTCGAGAAGGGTATTCGCGAGGCCTTCGTAATGTGACGTGAGCGCCAGGATGTCGGTGGCACGGAGCACATCAGGGATGTCGTCACGCACGCCAAGAAATCGAACCGATTCGGCGATTCCCAGTCCGACGGCCTGCTCCTCCAACTCCCGACGAAGTTCGCCATCCCCCGCGATGATGAACGCAACACCGGGCCTTCTTTTGAGAACGCGCGCGGCCACATTGAGATACATCGAGACGTTCTTCTGCGGCGAAAGCCTTGCCACGAGGGATACGACGGGCGTTGATTCCGTCAGGCCCAGTTTTTTCTTGGCCTCGCCCGGAGACAGGCTGGAGGCAAACGCCGAAGGGGAAATCCCATTGTAGACCACGTGCACTCGATCAGGACGTGCTCCGACGCCGGGCAAGAGAGACCGCCGTGTCGCCTCGGAATTGCAGATCCATCCGGTCACCAAGTGATTGATGATTCGATGCAGAAAGCGGATCAGCCCCTTGTCCTCATATTCCACTCGTATGCCGGCGAACACGGCCGGAACGCGGGCCATCCATCCCGCCACACCGACATAAATACTCGTCGCACTCATGAACGCATGCACCACGTCAAATCGGTTCGCACGAAAGTATCGATACAGCCGCCACAGAAATCGAAAATAGGTTCCCTGTTTGGGAAAATGCGAGATTCGATCCCGCGCCTCCGGGGGAATCGGGTAATTGTGCTCGGCCCGGTTGTAGTAAATAAGCCGGGCGTCATACCCACACCGAACCAATTCCGTGACCGCCGCCAGAGCCTGTCGCTCCGCCCCCGCGCGAATTAATGAATCGAGAACAATGCAGATCTTCATGGAGCGAGGTAACCGATTCGTCGCGTCAGGCATAGTCCGTCTGCGCGGACTCTTCCCCGTACGTGCGGTTAAGCTGCCAGAGATACCCGCAGGCAGCGCCGATCATCGGCCACATCAGGCGATGCTGAAATGTCATGGCAACGATATCAAACAGAACATTCACCCAGAAAAACGCGACGATCAAATTAACGACGGCAAAATCACGCTGCGGAAGTGGCAGCTTCCGGGTGCGTAGCAAGAGAGTCAGGAACGCCAATCGGCCGCTGAAGTAAAGGAGAAATCCCGGTATTCCCGTGCACGACAGCGTCTCGGAAATTGTAGAGTGAGAAAAGTGCACTACGCCTTCGGCCGTTCGTCCCAAACCGGCCAGCGCGAACCCTCCCTGTCCAAGCCCAATGATGGGGTTCTGAATGGTCACAATCATTGCGCTAATGAAGTACTGAAATCGAGGCTCGTCCTGCATGGCATCGTAGCTCGAAAACGTTTTAAGCAATCGATAAAAGAATGGCAAATTGCTGACGTAATACAAGCTCCCGGCCAGCAGGACCATCGCCAAGCCCACGATGAAGACCTTGCGCATCACATCGCCGCCGCCCGCCTTGCGAAAATGGTACCAATAGAGACTGACGGCCACGATGACCGTATTGAGCATCGCCATACGCGAACCGGAAGCCGCGACGATATACAGCGCCGACACCAGCGACACGGTCGTACAAAGCCGAAGTATGACGCTCTTGTATCCGAGTAGACAGGCAATCGACGCGATGGCAACAAGAACGCCGAACTCTCCGAGGTCGTTTGCATTGCTGAGCAATGTGCCGCTCGCACGAGCGCCCTTGACATCCTTGCCCGCCGAAAACTGAATCGACCGTAGAATCGTGTCGATTCCCTGCACGAGAACAATGACGGCCGCAATGCAAAGTATGAGGCAACACGCCAGGAGATCTTTGCGAGTTCTGACGCACTGCGACGCAATCCATGTAATTCCCATGACCTTGATGCTGGTCATGTAGATTTGCATGAAATAATCAGTATCCGTGGTGACCATCAGTCCGGTCGTGGACCACGCCGTGAACGCAATGAAGAGCATGACCGGTTTTGACCACGAAAGCGGCTGCCCCTTCGCAAATACGCCAACGACCACCCAGAGGATTCCGAGCAGAGCCCCAACCGCCTGCGGAATCCAGGCCGTGCGCTCCGACGCCGTGCTGAACAATGCGACACTGGCCAGATACAGGCCGGTCGTAATTCCAAGAAGCGTCGGCATCGATCGCGCTTCGGGATCGAACCGTTGATTGCGAATCAATGCGGCTTCCGCGTCGTAGTCAATCATCGACGGCGCAAATTGAATTGGGTAGTTCGAATACTGCGTCACGCGGCAATTTCTCCCGCTCGGTCAATGAACGATCGCGCCCACAACTCCAGCGCTGCCAGCGACCATGCCGCTTCGGGCGCATTGTCCGATCCGTCGGCGTGGCTCTTCATCACCAGCTCCACTCCCTTCGGATTCATCCAGCCGCGCTCCCGAAATGACCTGCTTCCCACGATGTCGTGAATCCGCGCCAGCCCATCGCCCTGGAAATACGCCGGCGGCAACGCGAACCCTACCTTCGGCCGATCAAACAACTCTCGTCCAAAGCGGGCCTCCACAAGCTGGAACAGCGCCTTCTTGCCCTGCTGGCGGTCCACCTTCAATCTCGTCGGCAGCCTGCCCGCCAACTCTATAACTTTATGGTCCAGAAGTGGCACGCGGTTCTCCAGGCCGACGGCCATGGTCATCTTGTCATTTCGCATCAGGATCGACACAAGGTAGGTTTTCAACTCATAATAGATGTGTCGATTAACTAGGTCATCCGTGGGAGCCTTCGACAGCACCCGTCGCCGAGATTCCTCTGCCCGTTGCACCGCACCCGGCCCAAACAGCCCCTCCAGATAGTGGCTCGGCAGATACGCCGAAGACCAGATCATCCGTCCATCATCATCGCGTTGCAGCTCCCGCGCAATTCGCCGGTACCGCCCGCCCGCGATTCCTCCGACAAGCCCCGCTACGAATCGGCTCGCCGGAATGGACGTCGCCAGATGCCGAAATCGCATCACCGATCGAAAGCGGTCATAACCCCCCATCACCTCATCGCCGCCTTCGCCCGAAAGCAACACCGTCACCTTCGGCCGCGCCAGCTTTGCAAGCTGCCACATGGCCACCGAGTTCGGATGATTCATCGGCTCATCCATGTGCCACGTCAGGCGCGGCACATACTCATAGAACTCATCGGAGTTCAGCACTTCGGTGTAGTTCTCTACGCCCAATATGTCCGACGCCCGCTTGGCGTAGGCACGCTCATCCGATGGCCCGTTGAAGCCGATGCTGAACGTCTTCATCGTAGACGCCGCTGCCTCGCAAGCCAGCGCGGTCACCAGTGATGAATCAACCCCGCCCGACAGTGCGCAACCCACCGGCACATCCGAAATTAGGCGATACTTCACGCTCCGAAGCAGCTCGGCCTTCAGCGATTCAATCCAATCGGCATCGCTGCCGCCCTGTTCGACGTTGAATGGAATATCCCAATACGGTCGTGTCGTAGCACTACCGCGCGATACGCGCATGCAGTGCCCCGGCTTGAGTTCATGAACATCCTGCAAGAGCGTCTGCCCGTCGCACACATAGCGAAATGCAACATACTCCGGCAGCGCGGCTTGGTTGATTCGCCGCGGCACGCCCTCGTTCAGAACGATAGCTTTTGTCTCCGAGGCAAAAATAAATCGCTTGGCATCCGAAAAATAGTAAAGCGGTTTAATTCCCAATCGGTCGCGAGCGAGGAATAGATCATCCTTCTTGGCATCGTAGATCGCAAACGCAAACATGCCGCGAAACCGCTCGACGCACGATTCGCCCCACTCCGCGTAGGCGTACAAGATGACCTCAGTGTCACTCTTCGAACGGAACACATGGCCCCGCGCCTCCAGCTCCGGGCGTATCTCCTGAAAGTTGTACACCTCGCCATTGAAAGCAATGATGTTTCCCGTCCGCGCATCGACCATCGGCTGATGGCCCGCGGGACTGAGGTCGATGATCGAGAGCCGATTGTGGACCAGCCCGACATGGCCCTTGTGCCAAATGCCGCTGTCGTCGGGCCCGCGATGCCGCGTCGATTGTTTCATGCGCTCAAGCGCAGCCGGATCCACCGGACGGCCGTCGCGCATAAAAACACCAGAGATTCCACACATGAAATTGATTCCCCCGAAAACCTGATTCGGCCAACGCCGCTCGCACTACTTAAAGATGGTCAGGTTGTTGATGTATTCAGCAGTGACCTCACGCCCGCGAACCATCATTCCCAGATAGGGCGCATCATCTCCCATGCCGTAGCCGGCGCCGAAAATGATCGGTGGAAACTCTTTAAACTGTTCCGTCCACAGTTTCTCATCCATGATCGTCTGCAGGAGTTTGATAAATCCGATGTCGTGCATGAAGAACACGCCGCGATCAACGAGCTTCGGCCAGATCGGTACGAAACAATCTCGTGCCGAGGACGGGATATCCACATCCACAAACGCCATCGCCACTTGTGCCGGCAACACGTCCGGCTTGATCGTGTCGCAAAACCAGCCTTTGTGAAAACTACAAACGCTGACCTCGCCGAACCGGGCAATGTTGTCCTTTACATAATCGAGCCGCGCTGCGTAACGGCCGGCTGTCCAGTCGCTGACCCACTCGGCGCCCTTACGCGCGTTGAAATCTTTTTTATTGAACTCGTCGACCTCCGGCAACCCTTCAAAACTGTCGAAAATCATGAGCTTCTTGCCGATCATTTTCGCGATGATCGAAAGTTTGGCGGAACTGCCGCCATTAAAGCACCCGCACTCAATGACCTCTCCCGGCACATCCAGCGAAAGCAGTGCCTCCGCCATGATGAGTCCTTCGGACGGTGTAGAGCCCAATTCCACGTTCGCCTCGATGGTTTCAAATCGCCGGACGACGCGCTCGCGATCAGCCGAAGACCAACGACCATGGCGCCCGTTGGCAATGAACCGCTCCCGCAGTTCATGGTAGCCCTCTTCGGAAACCGCCCGTGAGACGTAATTTGCTAACCGGCGCAACGTCCGAACTTTGCGGCAAGGCGGGATGATCACATTCTCAAACAACGACTTTACCAGGCTACTCATCGCAGGGACTCCTTTTCACCGACCACGACCGTATTGCCGCCATCGGTGAGTTCATTTATCAAATCAATCAGAATGGCATCTTGCGGCCACATTGCTCCGTCATGCCATTGCAATCGCCCATCCCAATGTCCGGGACAGGCATGGACCGCTTCAGCAAGATAACAATAACTGATTTCCACGATTAACGGGTCGCCCTTGGGGGACTTCACGAAGTCGAAGGCCAGACTCTGCGTCTTCAGCTTTCGGACGGTCTCGAAAGCGATCTGCACGCACCGGGGGTCGATCGTCGACATGTCGTATGAAATATCGCCGCTGCCGGACGCACGAAAATCATTGGGCCGAACCCCTCGCGTAAAAGCAAATGCCCGATCTCCGATGATGGTGACGCGCGTGTCCGTCGTGTTGTTCGGGATGAAATCCTGAAAGTAAGCGTAACCCTTCTCGCGGGCAATCGTCCGGTTGTATCGAACAACGCTTGCAAGTGTCGTGGGCAATCGCTTAAGCAGCGGAATCAAGTCACCTTTTCTCCGATGCTTTCGCATGCGCGTCGAAAAATCACCGGCAAGCCCGGAAATGGGTTTGAATCCAGGCCCGAATGCCTTGCGACACGCCTTACGAGCGTCGTCGCGCGTCTTCACGAGGAATACGTTCAACGAGCCTGACCCGCGCGCCAACTTGAATACCTTCGGAAACTCCGTCTTCTCCACCCACGCCATCGCCGCATCCAGCGAATAGAACGCATAGGAGGGAACCATTTCCGCGCCCACGGCTTCTAGCAAGTATTTCTGCGCCACTTTGTCGTCATAATGCCAGCACGTCGCCGAATCCGGAAAGACCCGTAATCCCATCGCCTCAGCCGAGCGTGTGACCCGCTCCCCGGCAAGCACGTCGGCCTGCGCCAAATTCTCCCACTCCCACATCAGCGCCGAGCAACCCCGAAGCTGTGATATAATGTCCGTCGAAAAGCAGTCCACGATCCGATACTCGACGCCGTTCGACCGGCAATACTCGATCCACCGATCCGAAAAGCTTCCTGGTTTGTCGTGTATCGCAATCATTCGTGATTCGATCGGTTACGGAGCGAACCCCTGAGCCTGATCCTCAATCCCGTTGGCTTTATCGCCGCTTCACAATTCCACGGGTCATCAGCTCGCGAATCCACGCGGCCATGGCCTTTCCCGCCGCCTCATGGGCCGCCTCGTTATAGTGATCGTCATCGGGGAAATTGTGCATTCCCTTGGTGGCGCGCACCATGGCGGCGAGATCCGCCGTGAGATCCAGATAGGGAATGCCGAGACGCTGACAAATGGGTCCGACGTAATCACGCCCCATGTCGTTTATTCGCTCATCCAACATGCAATACGGATCCAATTCGCGCTTCACCGGAACGTACAGCACGCCTCGCTCCGCAGCTTGTATTTCGTGTAAGTGCCCACGGAACATGACACAGAGTGGCGCATTCGCCTTTGCACATTCCGCCTTCGAAGCCGCCAGAAGTTTCTCAACAAGCGACCAGCTCTTCTCATAACGCTGGGCATCCGTCAGGCCGGTGCCCCGGAAACGATCCGACGTGATGCCCGACACCTCACGCCGAACGACACCACCCGGCCCGCGTGGTCCGGCCATTCTGTCCAATAGTCTTTTTTGGATTAGAAAATAACGGCTGAGCGCCAGCTGCGCCATCGTTCGACGGGCACCAGATCGTTCCCAATACGATGCCCCCATGGGCTCCAATTCGCCGGAATCGTCCAGTGCAAAGGCCGGGATCGACGATTCAATCCCGCCGAGATATGGCGACGAGTCATATACGTCGTTTTGAGTGAATAAGATTACGACTGCATCGGGTTTGTAATCCAGAATATAGTGGCGGATGAGCTGATACTCTTGCGCCGGTCCGTAACCCGAGCAACCGAATGGAAACACTTCGGCGCGTCGTTCCGGTGTCGTTAGCGCCTGTTCCGCGACGACGGCCATCTGCCGGTCACACGGCACCTGCATGGCCTCCACATACGAATCGCCCGCCAGGCAGATTCGAAGCGTTCCAGAAACTCGCGGATAGGAAAAGTCCCGAGGGTAGTTCCATCCTTGCGCGTTGAAATTGTACGGCGCGCGAATGCTCGACCCTGCAATATTCACACCGCGTTGGTTGGGTTTGCGCCGGATCCCTACCGCCGGATCCCAAAACTGAAACGCCACATCCGTCACGGGAACAAAAAGTCGAAAAAATACCTCAGCGAATCCAATGGCAAGGAAAAGGCTCGCAGACAGCACAAGCAGTTTAACCATGAGTCGTGGCGATCGCTTGGGAGCAGGAGTCGAATCGGTCGGCATTGTCGTTACCATTGACAGTCAGCGGTTACAGCGGAAAACTCGGAACGGAGGGACTCATCCAGCGGCCAGTCAAGCTGTTCTAATTCAGCCACCCGGATGATTGCCTCCTGGTGGGAGGGACATCGAAACCAGTTAATGAGCGCCGACATAGCGGCCTTGCGAGTTCGGGCGGGTGTGGCGAATCGCCCCAACAAACCGGTAAGGAAGAGTCCGGCATAATGCGGAGCCTTGTAGCGAACCCCATCCTTCAATACAAATTCCAGCTTCGCCGGCGCCAATCCGGCACATCCGAAGAGGTTTGTGAAATAAAGCCAGCGTGTTGCCCGGCAATAATAATCCCAATGGCCCGCGACTCGACTCGGACAGGAAGCAATTTCATTCAATTGTGACATACGCGTGCGCCACGCGTCGACAGTTCGGCCCTCGGGAAATGACACGCCGCATGCTGAATCGTCCACGGCCTGCTTCGTCAGGAAACACTCCACGCGATGCACGCCGGTTCGTGAAAGCGACAACCGTGCGATCATTCCGACGGGCCAACACGCGGGCGGAGCGGATTTGGAAGGAAATGGAAACAAGAAGTTCCCGAGTCCATAGAGTATTGGAGCACTTCTATAGACTTCCACGCCCGCCACAACATGCGAATGATGTGCGATAACCGCATTCGCCCCTGCGTCCACCAACGCTCGCAGCCAACGCTGCGTCCTTGGGCTGGGCAACGGATAGTACATGCTCCCGCAATGTGCTACCACGATGACAAGATCCGCGATTTCTTTTGCGGCGCGAATGAGCCCGTATGCCCAGACTATGTCCAGCGGTGCGGCTCCGGCGCGAGTGGGCGTCGCGCATGAAAACTCTTCTTCAGTCATCGCGATGACCGCAATGCGATGCCCCTCATGCGTGAATACGAGCGGCCGCCCGGCGTCATCGAGGTTCTGTCCGGCGCCCACCGTACGAAATCCGGATTTCTCGCAGGCGTCACGCGTGCGAAACATCGAATCCGTTCCATAATCAAGAATGTGGTTGTTCGCCAGCGTAACCGCATCGAAGTGGCCCTCACGCAGCGCTTCCAACGTCTTGGGGCTGGCATGAAGCGTCGGTCCAAACTTTGAAATCGGCGTCGCGGACGAAAAAAGTGTGCACTCCAGGTCCGCGATTGAAAAATCTTTTTCCGCGCACAACGTGGCCACGTCGGGATGGAGATATCGATCAAACCCCTTGGAGTACGGCCCGTAAACCGGTCCCTCGGGCAGCGCAACATCCCCCACTGCAAGCAACCGCATGCTGTCCGTGGGTGCTTCAGATAGTTTCAAATCGACGACAGGTACCATAAACGCAGTAACAACTCAACCGGCGGTGCCGCTTTTCACCACACGTGCCCACGCCCGATGGAAGAAGGAGAAAATCCTCGTCCGCTCTTCGTCGCCCAGTCCGAAGCCGAGCACCAGGAGCAGCAATACAAACTCCCCCAGTCCGACGCTTACAATCAGTTTCCACCACTGATTGTTGCCCACCTGCTGAAGAACGATCCACGTTCCGGCCGCGGCAATCGCCGACAACCCCAGCGGTTTGATCATCACTTCATAAAGGGCAAACCAGAACTTCACGCCAACCGCGCGACACGCTGAAAACAGCATCACGATTCCGCCGCTATTCTGCACACCGAGCATGCACAACACCGCGCCGGTCAGATTCCGATCCACCCAGTACACATACGCCAATGCTATGAGCAGCCCGCTTAGCCCGCGAACCAGCATCACGGTCCCCGTCGTCGTGACTCGACCCAATCCAAACAATACATACGTCGGCGTCATCCCGACGCAAAACGGAAGCATCACCAACAGGAACACATAAAGCAGTGTCTCATAGCCGCGAAACGAATCGCCCAGCCACAAATGCAAAAACGGTGCGGCGGCAGCCAGAGGAACAATGCACATGCTCGATGCCACCAACATCGACGACTTGGTTCCCGTGAGCATCAACTTCGCAACATTCGCCGACGAGCCCCTCGCATCCAGGGAACTGATTGCCGGCGAGAAGGCGTTGGTCAATTCATCGATGAGCCGCCCAATCGTAAGTTGAAGTGTCCACACAGCCGCCAGAGCCCCCAGCTTGTCCATGCCAAGCTCTTTGCCGACGAAGATGCGAAATCCATAGCTTCCGCAGATTTCACCAACAATCCCAAGCAACGTGGCCGCAGCGAAGGTGCCGACAAGAATGATGGACGCCCGATCCACCAGGGACGGCCGTTCTCGCATCCCCGGAACCGCCCGTCGAAGGAACCTTCGACAAATGAGATTCACAATAACAAGCGCGGCCAGTTGCGATCCGACGAAAAACGTCACGGATCCGTATCCCATCGAGAAAACGACGATCACGGCGATCGTGCGCAACAGCGTGACGATTCCATGTGACAATCCGAGCAAGTCATATCGCTGAATCGCCTCCAATCCTTTGCGATACCCCCACAAGGGAAAGCCGACAATCAGCCAAACGATGAGGACCCACATCGCCCGACGGCCGTCCACCATCACCGATGGCGCAACGTCCGCTCCGGCCAGCATCCAGTCGAATGCGAACCATGTCGCGATTGCCCCCACCGTGCCCATCGCAACGTATCCGGCCATCGCCGTCGTAAACGTCCGGCTCACACGCTGTTCATCGTTAGCCGCTAAATCCTGCGGAATGAACCGATGCAAGGCCCGGCCAAAGGAACCAGCCATCACCTCAAAGAAACCAAATGGAGCCAGCACCATGTTTGCCAAACCGAAACCGCTCTTATCAATGTGCCGCACCACGATCGGAATCATCACGAGTTGACTCGCCATCGTGACCATCGTCAGCGCATAGTTTGAAATCGTATTGAGAATGATGCGGTCGGCTTGACGCATGAAGAAAGGACTCGTTCAGCACGTTGGCTGCACGAGCAATGCTACTTATTCGATTGATACCACTTCACAAAGTGGGCCAGCCCCTCGGCGAGGCTCGTCTTCGGTTGATACCCCAATTCGGCCCGCGCCCGCGAAATGTCCGCAAACGTTCGATCGACATCTCCCGGCTGCAGCGGCAGTCGTTCGACGTTCGCTCGCTTCGCCACCGCCTTCTCTATCGCCCCGATGAGGTCCTTCAGTGAAATCGGTTCCGATTCACCAAGGTTGTAAATGCGATACCCCTTGAATCGTTCCATCGCCGCAAGGATGCCCGAGAGGATGTCGTCGATATAGGTGTGATCGCGCATCATGCTGCCATCACCGAACATCTGGATTGGTTTACCAGAGTCAATTAGCCGCGTGAACTTATTAATCGCAAGGTCCGGCCGCTGTCGCGCGCCATAGACCGTGAAGAATCGAAGACAGTTGATGTTGATTCCAAACAGATGGTGATAGGTGTGACAAAGCAATTCCCCCGCCTTCTTGCTAGCCGCATAAGGCGAAATCGGATTGTCGACGTTGTCGCTTTCGGAGAACGGCACCTTCTCGTTATTGCCATACACGCTGGAACTGCTCGCGAAGACAAACCGCCCCACCTTGAACTTTCGCGCTGCCTCCAGCATCACGCACGTCCCATTGACGTTCACATCCTGATACAGAAGTGGATCTTCAATCGACGGCCTCACGCCCGCCCGCGCCGCCAGATGCACGATCACATCCACACCGCCCGCGCACGCATCACTGACCGCCTTCGGATCACGAATATCCCCTTCCACCAACTTGAACCGGTCATTGGCCACACACGCGTGGAGATTGCGCCGCTTGATCGCCGGGTCATAAAAACTGTCAAAGCAATCCAATCCGGTGACTCGCCAGCCGGCCGCGAGCAACCGCTCGGTCAGATGCGATCCAATGAACCCTGCCGCCCCCGTTACCAACGCGGTGCTCATCGAACGTCTCCTGGTTTCACAATTCCTCGTTTCACCACGCGCATCCGGCAAAATTCGCCCGCTGTCTAGACTCCGTCCCCATCAGCCGCATGCTTGCGCCCGACAGAATCCCTTGTCGATAAACGACTTGCGCAACGGCAAGCCCGGAAGACACAGGCAGTAATGATATCGGTCATCCCACCCATGGGCTACAACTCGGAATCGTCGTAAGCCCTGATAAATAGCGACCTTAACTCTTACGAGCCGCCGCCCGCAGAGTTCGTCGGAATCAGCACTTAGACACAAAAGTCGACCCGCCCAGTCCCGCTTATCCGTTGAAATGCGCTCAGTATGGCGGTCGCCCAAGGCGCTCCAGCGCGTTTCGCTCAACCCGCACGCTGACCGCCTGCCCCAACATCCCGACATTAAGGATCAACCGCGCCCGCGACAACCGCCCCGTCACCATTCCCTCGGTCCCTTCTAAGGGCCCCGCAATCACGCGAACCCATTCGCCGTCGAGAATTTGTCCGTGAACCTGATATTCGACCTGCGCCGCAATGACGCGGTGGATTTGACGAAGCTCTCCGACGAATCGCTCCTGCTCAGGGACTCGCAAGGTCGTCACGATTCGATTCGTCGCCAATGCCCGAAGTCGACTCTGCTCATTGGCATTGAAAAACAGATACCCGCTGAATACCGGCACAATCGACCGCGACACGCGCCCGGACTTGCGGCTGCGCGATTGCTTGCGACGCAAAGGCAGGTAATACGCCACGCCCAATCGACTCAGGTCGGCCGCAAGGAGCTTCTCCGACCGCGGCTTCGTGTGCGCAACCCACCAATCGCCGCCGAGCCCATGAGGGATCGCCTCCTCCGGAGGCCGTTCCATCACCTCGTAGAGGCTCTCGGATTCATCTGTCGTTTCAGTTCGATCGGCACCCACGATTCCATCATAAAGCACGGCCACCCCGCCTGACTACCATCTGAATTGGGGTAACTGGCCTCGACCTCGCACGAACCCTACACTACACGGCTGATGTCGCAGCCTTCATCACCCACGCCCAATGGCCCATCCTCGCAGCGGCGACGACCACGCCTTCGAGTCGTTGCGTTGTTTTTTGTGATGAGCGCCATTTTCATCCTCGGCGCGATCGAAATCGCCCTGCGGCTCTTCCACCCGGCGCCATTTCCCGAGTTTCTTCAGTACGAAATCGACGGTCATATCCGCGTTCGACCGATCGCCGGGCAATCCGTCACCAACCGCGCCAATTATCCCGTCCGCATCAATCGCCACGGATTTCGCGGCCCCGATTACTCATTCACAAAACCGCCGGGCACGCTACGAATCCTCGTCTTTGGCGGTTCCGCCGCCTTCGACTTTGAAGCATCCTCCGAGGAGAAATCCTGGCCGGGCGCGCTTCAACTCAAGCTCGCCCAACAACTCAAGATGCCCGTCGAAGTCATCAACCTAGCCATCCCCGGCTTCGACAGCTTCAATTGCAAGATCAACTACCTCTACACAGGCCGCAGCTTCCATCCAGACGCCGCCATGCTGTACGAAACCTGGAACGACATGGGCCAATACCGCGACGTCGCACAGAGCCCCTATCGCAAGGGTGAATCCCAACTCAACAAACCCCTTTGGCAACGCATCGCCCGCTATTCACAAATCGTCCGCTACATTCACCCGCTTATTCGCGGCCTTCAAGGCAAGCGCCTCGATGACATCGCGAAATCCTCCGCCAGTAGCGGCTCCGATCTCGACAAGCCGGTCGCCACCGCCTCGTTGGACTGGGACCGCACGAACTTCGCTGACTTCATTGATTTTGTCAGCCGCGATGCCGCGCTCCCCATCGTTTCCACCATGGCATTTCTCGGCTCGCCCGACAGTCTGAAGAACGACAAGCTTCGCCAGGCCATCGCCGAAGGTTGCATCCAGCGCGGCTTCACACCCGAACGTGCCGTCGAGACATTCTTGGCCATGTCTTCCATTATTCGCGACCTCGCCGCATCCAAGAATGCAGTCTTCATCGATGGATACGCCGCCGTCCCGCACGACCTTGACCATATCCGTGACAACGTGCATCTCTATGACGCCGGCTCGGAAAAGCTCGCCGACGCCATGGCCCGCACCCTCCTAGGCGACGCGAAGTTCCAGCAGCTTGTTGAACGTGTTCGCAAAGAGTCGACCGCTACCGGCAAGAGTTGATCGATGCCGTTCGACTACGCCATTCAAATCCGCCTGCTCCGTCACGCACGTGACGCCATCAACGAATACCTGTGCGGCAATGACGCCGATGCCACCAAAGCCACGTGGCCCGACGACCTGCCGCAATGCGGCGCATTTGTCACGCTCCACAACGGTGAACACCTCCGCGGCTGCATCGGAATCTTCACCACCGACGAGCCCCTTCCCGACACGATTGCCCGCATGGCCGTCGCCGCCGCTCGCGATCCGCGCTTTCGGTCCAACCCGGTCAGCGCCGACGAATTGAAATCCATCCGCATCGACATCTCCCTCCTCTCACCACTCGAACCCATCGAAGACCCCATGGACTTCGAACTCGGCCGGCACGGCATCTACGTCAAGCAAGGCCGCCACGTCGGCTGCTTTCTTCCCGAGGTCGCCACCGAGGCCGGCTGGGACAAGAAAACATTCCTCGCCGAATGCTGCTCCCACAAGGCCGGCCTCGGCCACGAGGCATGGCACGAGCCCGGCACCGAGGTCTTTCGGTTCACGGTAGAAAAGCTCAGCGAACAATAACCCCCCGGCTCGTTCCATTATTTCATCAGCGAAAACGCCATCTGCTTATTCGCCAACCACTCACCGGCTCGAGTGCGAACGTTCTTCACCTCCGGGTTCGAACCCGGATCGACGCCAATGAGCCGCGAATAGACGAGCGTGATATCCGCCCAAAGCTGCCCGAGCCAGGCCGACGCCGAAAGGTCAGCCCCGTCAACTGTGATAAGCAACGTCGGCATCTTCTCGCTGCAACGCTTCACGTTGGCAAGTGCGAGGACGAGATCGGTTTCATTGCGCGTCAGATTCGCATGAGCCGGGTTGATCGCCTCAATCGGTGCACCAAGCCCTGCCGCTCCCGACGCAACGCGTGCATCGAGCAGAAAAACCGCAAGCTTGTGTTCGCTCGTGCCGAGGATGGCCTCAAGGTTCATATGCGAATCGCGCGGCAGGCCGAGGTATCGCGACATGGTGATGTCGTTGCCGTCGCGGTTGACACCCTCATTCCAGAATTGGCAAAACTCATCGGCACTGCAGCGAACGGCCGCGGAATTCGTGCCGAGGTAGATATGGTTCGCGCCACGGCGAAGCTGCTGCATGCGAATCCACTGGGCCACGACGACCGGCGCCGACGCACGATCCGCGAGATTCAGCGTGTCGCACGCCGCCTGAATCGTCGTCCAATAGGCGGCGACATCAAGCCCGGCCACATGCATCGGCGCCATCAGGATCGGCGTCTTGTTGCGGCCGTAGCGACCGGAAACCTCATCAGGCAGCGTGAGAAGGAGATTCCCGTCGCGCTCGGCGAGTGCCCGCAGCGGGCCCGTGTTGGCGAAAACGATGCGCTTCGCCGCGTGCGGTGTGAACTCATGAAGCTTAATCGTCTCCTCGGTAATCCCGCTGCGAGAGAACTCAAGGAAAAGCGTGTTGCCCACGGTGCAGTCGGCCGGCAGGTCGTCCAGTTCCTTCGGCGAATTCGCCAGAAGCCACTGTGGATGCGAACCATGCCGCGAATTGGCAAGCCGGGCGACGAAATAGTTAAACTGCTCATTCGCTCCGATGCCGCTGTTGATGATGTACGCGGGTTGCCCGCCGGGGAAGTGTTGCCTGCAAAACGCGTCGATCTTCGGCGCGACGTCCTTCAACCACGTGCGGGCATAGTCGAGCGGCCGTTCTCGGTAAAGCACGCCGAGCGGATCGCGCGCGGCCTGCGCTGTGAACGCGGCAATCGCCGTGGCAATGGAGTCGTGCACTGGTTTCGCGGCCGCCGTCGGCTCGTTGAATGCCGGCGAAAACGCCCGAATGCGAATGCGCCCGTCGGCCAATGCAAACGTGTCGGTCTTCGCGAGCGCCGGTCCTGCGATCTCCGCCCCCCCGGCCGCCGCAACCGGCCTCAACCGCGCCAGAATCGTGCCGAAACCGTGTTCACCGAGTAATCCTGCGGCCTGATCCGCGGAAATGCGCCACGCCTCAGCGCAATTGTCGATCAGCTTCTGCGGATCAATCGTCCCCGCAAGAGCGTCTTCAAGTCGCGCATCGGTCGCCGCGGCGACGCCAAATCGCTTGGTCGCATCAGCGGCGGCGGACTTAAGTTGGTCGAGAAGTTTAGACATGGTGGTCCCCTATCGGCGCCGGCGCAGGATCGAATCCAATTCCCAGAACCGGA
The DNA here is from genome assembly GCA_964605185.1 of uncultured Planctomycetaceae bacterium. Lineage (GTDB taxonomy): Bacteria > Planctomycetota > Phycisphaerae > UBA1845 > UTPLA1 > JACRIM01. The sequence continues at coordinate 37,636 of CAZSBF010000004.1, read as the reverse complement.
AGTTTATCAACTGAACAGTCACGCCAATGCTGACGGCAACGAGACTCATCGCGGCCAAAGCAAACACGCCGACGACCAGTGCAAGGCGATAACTGGAGTCGGGCTGCCAATGCCCAAGGAAAACGCCAAGCCCGCATCCGACCGCCGCGAGAAAGAGCAGGATGCCAATGCCGCCAAAAAACGTCAGCGGCTTATACGACCGGAAGAGGCTGAGGATTCGAAAAACAACCCGGAACCCATCATGAAATGTGCTCAACTTCGAAACGCTTCCCTCGGGCCGTTCTCGATACTCAACAGGAATCTCGCGCACAACCCACCGCCGATACAAACATTGCACCGACATCTCCGTCTCGATGTCAAAGCCGTACGCAATGATCGGCAGATTGCGAGCCACATGCCGGTTGAACGCCCGATAGCCGCTCATGATGTCCGTCAAGTTCGACCCAAAAATCAGATTGATCATCGAGCACACCAGCCGGTTTCCAAAAACATGAAACGGCCGATACGCCGCCTTCTGATCGACCGCCTCGCGACGCCCCACAACCATATCCGCCTGTTCAGCCACAACCGGCGTCAACAGGTCGCGCACTCGATCGGCCGGATACGTGTCATCGCCATCCACCATGACGTAATAGTCGGCGTCCACCTTCTCCAACATGGCCGCGACCACGTGCCCCTTGCCCTGCTTTTTTTCGGGGATCACGGTCGCACCGGCCGCGCGGGCAGCGTCGGCCGTCCCATCCGTACTGTTGTTATCAAAGACGTAAATACCCGCCTCGGGAATGGACCGGCGAAAATCCTCGACGACCTTGCGCACCGTGGCGATCTCGTTATAGCAAGGGATGAGGACGGCGACGCGGCCGAGTGGAGCGAGTGATGATTCCATGCCGGTCCTCGTTTGTCGAATGATGCGACGCGGCTAGCTTCGTCAGTGGGCGGCATCATGTCAACCGCAGCGCTTGGAGCGGCGAGTCGATGCGGTAGAATGCGGATTATGAACATGGCGCGGTTGGTCATCGTCGTGGGTTGTCTGGCAAGTCTCGCCGGCTGCATGGATTCCTCGGGCAATCGCACCTCCATGCAGGAATGGTGGGCAAGCCGAACGGAAAAGAAGAAGCACGACGCGCCGGCCCAGGAGCCTGCAGTTGAGCCGGCCGACGCAGCAATCTCACAAGAGCCCGCGGATCCGCCGTCTCGCAGCGACACGCGCCTTGCCTCCCAGCAGGATCGCCCCGGCGAAGAACCCGCTCCGCGCAGCGCCGAAGACTCTCCCAATGCCGTCCGGGCCGAACACCTCGTCGTCGACGATGAAGTGATCCGCGTGCAGGACATCCTCGAACCCCTGCAGTCGCGACTGCCGACCTTGGAGTCGGAGCTATCCTCGGACCAATACTGGCGGAAAGTCGGCGAGTTGATCCGCCAGCAAATCATCGAAGCCGTCGCCCAGCATCTCATCTGGCGTCGCGCCCAGGAAACGTTGCACGATGAACTTAAGCCCCAACTCGACAAGGCCGTCGAAAAGATGGAGAAGGACCGCATCAACCGCGAATTCGGCGGACGCGAGACGGCCTATGCGAAATACCTCTCCAAGCACGGCAAATCCCGCGACGAAGTTCGCGAGCGGCTTCGCAAATCCGTCCTCATCGACAGCTACCTCCGCGATCGACTCCTGCCTATGGTGCCGCAGGCGCGCAAGCAGGAACTGCAGGCCTACTACAACTCGCATCTCAACGACTTCTCCAAAGATGGTCGCCGCGAGATGTACCTGATCGACGTGCCCGTGGCGTCGTTCCTCGACCTGAGCCGCCCCATGACCCGCGAAGATGAACGCCTCGCCACGGAAAAGGCACGAGCCACAATCGAAAAGGCGTCAGCGGCACTGAAAGAGGGCCGCCCCTTCGCGGATGTTGCGAAAGAATTCTCTCACGGCCTTCACAAGGACGAAGGCGGTTACTGGGGCTGGATCACGCAACCAAGCGACGCCACCGCCGCCCCACTGCAAGGACATTGGGAAGCACCCTCTCGGAAGCTGTTCGAATTGAAGGCAGGCGAGACCAGCGAAATCATCGACGCCGCCCGCAGCTTCTTCATCGTCCGCGTCGGTGCGATCGAAGAAGCGTCGCGTCTTTCATTCCAGGATGCCCAGCCGGAGATCACGAACTCCCTCCGTCAGCAGCGTTTCGTCAAACTCCGCGCCGACTTCCTGCAAAAGGAACTGGATCGATCGACCATCGGATCGCTGGATGCCTTCGTACGAGCCGTGCTCAACGCCGTGCCGACACAGGTGAATGCCTCAACAGAGTCAGCTGGCGATCAGGACGCCATCCCCGGTCGATCCCCCAAGCTCAAGACGGATAAGGCAAGATAGAGCCCCGCACGATTAACGATTTTCGATTCGTTAGTATCAACGAGGCCCACGCGCCAGCACGGGCTTTGCTTACTACCATTTGTCGGCCCGCCATCGAAGCGCGGATCGTTCTGCTTCACTTGGCCGTAACACCCGTCCCAAACAACACATCACTCATCTGATACATCCCCGCCGGCTTGCCCGCGAGCCACGATGCCGCCCGCAGGGCCCCAAGCGCAAACGTGTCGCGCGAATGCGCAGAATGCGAAATGCTGATCGTCTCACCCAGCGTGCCGAACGACACCGTGTGCTCGCCGACCGTGTCACCGATCCGCAGGCTGTGCATGCCGATCTCACCCGCCGGCCGTTGCCCCGTCTGGCCGTCGCGTCCCTTGATGGTCGCGGGGTTCCCGCCCCGGCCGCGGGCAACGGCGTCGCGCAGGGCAAGAGCCGTCCCGCTCGGCGCATCCGTCTTGAATCGATGATGGGCCTCGGCAATCTCCACGTCGTACGAAGCGTCCAGCGTTCGCCCAAGCTCCTCCGCGATGCGAAGCAGCACATTGACCCCCACGCTCATATTGGCGGATTTGAGAACGGGGATTCGCTTGGCCGCCTCGCGAATGGCGGCCAGATCGGAATTGGAGTGCCCGGTCGTGCCGATCAGGATCGGTCTGCCCTTCGATACACAAAGATCGAGCCACTGCCTCGTCGCATGGGCCGTGGAGAATTCGATAAAGACATCGAACTCGGCGGAAACCGTGGAAGCGATTTTGACACCGCTCGGGCCAATACCCGCAAGTTCCCCGGCATCCTTATTGAGCACGGGGCTGTCGCCGGACTCAACGGCCGCGACGATCGTGACCTGCTTATTCTCACCAGCCAGCGCAACAATCCGCCGCCCCATCCGCCCACCCGCGCCGCTGAGTGCTATTTGGATCATTACGGGATCTTACTCGATGCCGTGATTGGCCGCCCAATACGGCGGTGGCATCGTGGTATGCATTACGATGGGATATGGATGTTGCATGAACCCGATTCGCCGAACATTGCCAGTCCGTTGCCTTCCCGATTCAGTACATGCGACGCGTCGTCCGTCAGCATCGTGTCGAGGCGTGATTATCAAGGTCATCATGACGTGGATTGTCTCCGGCTGCGGAACGGCAAGTTCCCGGCCATCAGTGCGCACCGTTGGGAACAACGATGAGACAGAAGCGACTGCTCAAAAGTCGGTGCGCGATGCGAAGGATGCAATTACTGTCGCTGTCGACTTTTACAGAACTAAAAGACCACAAGTTGTTTTGGACCCTAGTCGTGCCAAGGCCTACAAAGGAGTTCTAAAGAATGAGTCCGTATGGGTCGTGACTTTCAAGAGGCCCTATACGGGCGTCGTTCTGACAGTATTTGTGCGTGATGATCGGTCGGCATTTGTTGATTTTTCGGCACGCCCGCCATCGCCCAGCGAGTAGGGTCGGTTCATCTTTACCCCACCGTTCCTGTCCGAACCCAAACAGAGTCCCACACCAATTCTGCGTGAATTCGCATAATCCGCCGCCCCAACTCCTTGCCTAACAAATACCTACAACAATTCACACCCAAGCCGAAACAGTGATCAAGATTGATAGACGTATGAAGAAAACCCCGGAGATTCCGCGCTCGCAGGACACCAATCCGCACCCGCGCCCTCCCCATCGCGATCAAAAGACTAACTGCCGCAAATCCCTTTGTAACAACCGAGATTTTTTTCCCGCCGCCGCCCAGCAGCACATTTCCTCAACTGTTCCCAGTCGCAGACCCGCTAAGGAGGGTTTCTCGTTCACTGTTAGCGAAACCCGCCGCGACGGGAAACGCCAGCACACGCCAGCTGTTTCCAAAAGATCGGCGCCAATCTGCGCAATCTGCGGTTTCACTTCCGCCCGGCGCTCGTCCCGTCCCACCTCGTCCCACGTAATCCCACCGAATCCCAGCTTCTTTTCTTTTCCCCAACCCCCCGCCCCCGTCCAGCGACCACATCCACCCCTTGTCGATGATCCGCCGTGGCGGAAACCCTCGGTCCCTCAGACCCTTCGCCCCTCCTCACGAATGCGCCGTCTCAATCGCCTTGCAGATCGCATCGATATCATCCGGCACCCGGATCGGCAGATTCGCATGCCGGCCGGTCGGGTGCGTCTGCCCGGCAGAGATGGCCACGCCCTTGCTGTCGATGCCGGTGTGGTACTTCACCGTTGCGTCCGGGTCCTTCAGTGCATGGCCGGTCAGGATGCATACCACCCGCGCCTCGCGATCGATCGTGCCGTTTGCCAGCAACTGCCGAAGCCCGGCCACACTCGCCGCGCTCGCCGGCTCACAGCCAAACCCGCTCCGGCCGACAAGCGCCTTCTCTTCGAGGATCTGCTCGTCTGTCACCTCGCAAACCACGGCGTTCATGGCGTCGAGGGCCCGAAGGGCCTTCGAGAGATTCACCGGCCTGGCGATCTCGATCGCGGTGGCGATGGTCGAGGCCTTGCGACCCTGCCTGGTCATCTCGTCAAAGTGCTTGCAGACGGCGTCGCAATCCCATTTGCCGCCGTTCCAACGGACGCCGCGCCGATTGACCAGTTCATGCAGCGTGTTCGCCCCCGCCGCGTTGACTACGGCCAGTCGTGGAATGCGCGAAACCAGGCCGAGCTGCTTGAGTTCCATCCATGCCTTGCCGAACGCGCTGGTGTTCCCAAGGTTTCCGCCGGGCACCACGATCCAATCGGGCGGTTCCCATCGAAGCGCCTCAAGAATTCGATACATGATCGTCTTCTGCCCTTCAAGCCGGAACGGGTTAACCGAGTTCATCAGGTACAGCCCGATGCGGTCGGCCGCCTCGCGCACGCGGGCCATACAGGCATCAAAGTCCCCGTCGATCTGCAGCGTGAGCGCCCCGTAATCGAGCGCCTGCGAAAGCTTTCCAAAGGCGATCTTGCCCGCCCCGACAAAAACTACGCCGCGCATCGGCTGGCCGTCGCGCCGACGGGTGAGCGAGGCGTACATCGCAAGGCTGGCACTGGTGTTCCCAGTGGAAGCGCATCCGACGCGCTGCTTGCCGAGCATTCGGGCCATCGTGAAGGCGGCGGTCATGCCGTTGTCTTTGAAGCTGCCCGAGGGATTCATCCCTTCGTATTGAAGGTGCAGGTTTCCCTGTTTCAGCGGCAGCGCCATCGCGGTGACATCGGGCAATTGAAGGATGGTCTGTCCTTCGCCGATGGTGACGAGTTCGGCCGCCGCGGCAAAAGGAAGGAGTTCGCGAAATCGCCAGACACCGGAAAAATCAACGGGATTGTGGCGCGTGGACCATCGCTTCTCGAAAGCCTGGAGCGATGCTGGCGGCGTGGTCCGGTTCCAGTCGTATGCCACATCCAGCAGCGCTCCGCATTTGCTGCATTCGTAAATCGGAGCATCCAGTGCGAAGGTCGCATGGCACGAAGGTTGAATGCATTGGAGGAAGGCAGCGTCGGTCATGGCGTGGATGGTATTCCCTTTCAAGCGACCCGGTCAAAACGGCGCAAACTCATACCGATAAACGGGTTGCGATGGGCATATCCGATGCCGTTCCAGCCTGTGAAGATTTCCTATTTTACCTTGAGAATGCCGGATCGGTATTTTATAATTTGGCTCGGCAGGAACGACGATCGAATGCAGGTTCACGACCCCCGCTGTGGAAGTCACGTCCCGTTCGTTTGGTCACCCGTCCATCCTTGGGTCCGGATGTGGATCCCTTTCGACTTGGCCCGGAAAGCGACTACGGGGCCGTGAAGTTTCGTGTTTGGAGTTTGTACCGTGGGTAAGCGTTTGTATGTCGGAAATCTCGCGTTCTCGGTCAATGATGAAGAGCTTCATCAGATCTTTTCGGCGCATGGCAGCGTGGCCAGCGCGCAGGTCGTCTCGGATCGCGAGACGGGCCGAAGCAAGGGATTCGGTTTCGTCGAGATGGCTTCGGACGCCGAAGCACAGGCAGCCATTGATGCGCTGCACGGCCAGCAGCACTCCGGCCGCCCGTTGACGGTCAACGAGGCTCGGCCGAAAGAAGCCCGTCCGGGTGGTGGTGGCGGCGGCGGTCGCGGTGGTTGGGGCGGTGGTGGCGGCGGCGGCCGTGGCGGTCGCGGTCGCTAAGACCCGCTGAATCCCAAAAGCTAATCACAGCCCACCGGCGAGAGTCGATCTTGCCGGTGGGCTTTTTATTGGAGGGGCTGCTTGCACGAGCGACGGTGCTGGCCGCATGAGCGTCAGGCTCCCGTGCGTCGACTCGGGAATCAGACCATACCCTTCGCGCATTTGCTCTACTAGCGAAGTGTGAACAAGTGCGGTGTTGACGGCCGCATTTCCCAGCACGATGGGATTGCCGGGAATGCAATCGACATATCGGATATTGGCGCGCGACAGATAGGCCGTGCCGGCGAGGACGAGCTTGGTGTTGTCGCCTTCGGGTAGAACCGCGGTAAAGGAATCACCGGCGATGCTCAATTGCTGCCAGCGGGCCGTCTCCGTGATCTGATTCCACAAGGCCATCTGCTTATCGCGGTACTGCGGAGTACGGGCGATGCAGTACGCCAGCCCAGCCATTTGAACGACGACCCAGACGGATAGCGCAGTGGTAAGCCCGGCACGAGCCACCGGTCGAGGAACTCGTGCTTGCAACCACTTCCAAGCCACGAACGGATACGCGATAACGATGGGCAACAGCGGCGCGACAAAGCGCGAACCTTCGTCATACGGCCAGAGCGCCAGCATCAGGAGCGTCAAGAGAACGTAGACATCGGAGGCGTTACGTTGAGTAGCCGCAAGAACGATGCCTAGAATCACCACTCCCCCACCGATCAGCCATGTGGTCGGGGAATCAAACGGAGGCTGGAAGAGTCGCCATGCCAAGTCGCTGGGAAGTAGCAGCGCCTTCAACGCGGCAAGTCGCATCGGTCCGAACCGCGCGAGCCGTTCGACTTGAAGGGCAAGCCCCGTGGCATCCGTGGCCTCGGCCTCGCGGGCATGGGTCCATGCGTGTTGATAGCCAAACGTGGCAGGATAGGCAGATTGACGAAGCTCCCACGCGGCAAGCGGGAGCATGGTCGTCAAAGTCAGCACGGCAACGAATCCAACTCGAAACCGCAGCGAGCGATCGGGAATCCTCCATGCGGCGATGGCCATCGCCGGGAGGATGGCAATTCCCATCGAGCGAATGCAGACGACAGCGGCCGTGGCAAGGCCCGCGATCACCGCGCCTCGGTACCCCGGCACGCCGCCCATCGTCCATCGTTGGCAAAACACCAATAAGACGCTGACGCCGGCCGTGAAGAGCGGCTCCGACAACGGAGTTGCCGAGAGTCGGAGCAGCACCGGGCTGCCTGCAACCAGCAGTGCGGCAATCCACGCAGACCTTGCACCAAGTCGCCGGCGATGCAGGTAATAAGTAGCGAGGGCGGAGCATGTGACGGCAGTCATGCACAGAAGCCGGATCGCAAGGATGGGCGTTTGACCAAAGAGCAGCATGATCGGAGCAAGCAGCAAGGGGTAGCCCGGCGGCACATTAACGCGTTCCGCAGGGAACACACCGGTTTCGGCAAGTAAGCGGGCGTGCCGCAGGAACGAGAAACAGTCCGTCGACCAGCCGCACCACGAACCGACGGACGGCAGCGCGGCAAGAAGCGAGAAGCCAATGATCGTGCCGATCGTGAGGCGTTCGTTGCGTGACCCTGCCGTCGGCAAATTTTGCCGGGGCACCGCGGGTCGGATTGGAGTGCGAATGGGCATGAGACACTCATCAATCGACCGAACGGCGTGGTCAGGGCAATCAGAGTCCGCGATATTCCCGCGCCGTGTGGCCGGAAGCCGATATCAACACGGGCGCTGGGCAAGCGCCGGCGCGGAGACTACCAGTCATGGTTCGACGACGGATTGGATTTTCGACGGCGGTAATCACGGCGTGTCTTAGTACGCTCACGGCCTGCATTCCTGACAAGCCGCGGTTGAACAGCCCCCCGGTCGGTTATGCCGAGCCGCAGCATCCAATGAGCGAGAACTTCGCCTATCACAATGATCAGGGAATGATCAACGACATGTCGCTGGCGGATATCCACTTCATTCCGCACACCACGGAACTCTCAGCAACCGGACAGGCCCGGCTTGAACGCTATGCCGAACTGCTCGCGACGCGCGGCGGAACGATTCACTACGACCCGACGGTCAAGAACGAGAAGGTCGTGAAGGCCCGGGTCGACGCGGCAAATGAGTTTCTCAAACAGACATCTCCGGGAACCAAGACTATTACCGTCGCTGTCGGAATCGCCGGCGGTCGCGGCATGGGTTCGAAGGAGGCAAGCCTCGGAAAAGACATGGCCAAGCAGCCGGAAACTCGGCAACGTGCCTACCGTCTCAACGTAGAAGGCAAGTCGACCAGCAATTGAGAACTATGAATCAAACCGCACGCATGTGTTTGTTGTTACTCATTCCGCTCATGGGCGGCGGATGCAATTCTCTGCTTGGCGACAAGCTGGCCGACAGCAAATCGAAGAAGAACGAAGCGGACAAGAAAACGCCGGAGCAATCGGCTCCGCGTGCACCGGCACCGCGCATCAGCCCCAGCACCCACATGGTCGCAGGACAAATGCTCGAACGACAGGGCGATTTTGTTGGCGCGCTTGAGCAATATGAAAAAGTCGTCATTGCCGACCCTCGCCAGCCCGAAGGCTACAACCGCCTCGGGATCGTCTATCAGAAAATGAACCGATTCGTCGACGCCGACCAGATTTTCCGAAAGGGACTCGTCGCCGTCCCCGGTTCCGCCATGCTTCACAACAATCTCGGATTCAATTTCCTTCAGCAGAAGCAGTTTGAAGAGGCGGAAAAGTCGTTTCGCGATGCACTGGCACTGTCTCCTCAGTTCAAGCGTGCCCAGATGAATCTCGGTATCGCCTTGGCCCATCAAGGCAAGTTTGATGGCAGCGTGGGTGAATTTGCAAAGGTCGTTTCCACGGACGTGGCCCACTTCAATGTCGCGGCCATTGCGATGCAGACGGGCAACTTCTCGCAATGCGAGAAATCGCTTCGACAGGCCCTCCGAATCAACCCGAATTGCCCCGGGGCCAAGGAGCAGTTGCAGCGCGTATCACACCTTGTGGCGACCACCCCATCTCCCACACAGCCGATGAAGCCGCTCTCACCTCTTGCAGGAAACGCGGGTCAGGAAACTGGATCGCCGTAGCACGGTGTCACGAAGGCCGGCATACCGGTTGTGGCTATTTGACATCGAATCGTGGCAGTTCTATTGTCTCCTCATTCGACCGATGACTCATGGAGGAGTGCGTCCGCGTGTTTCCAGGGTTGCCTGACAATGCGGTTCGAGGTCTGAACGTTGCGGCGGATCGATCGCGACTGTGGGCCGGCTACCTGTGGCAACATGGATTTCGCCTCGTCACTGCTTTGCTGGTCGCATTGGTGATCTTCACTGCGGCCCGCCAGGTTCCTTCCAGCGGCAGCAAGGCGACGCCGGCACTGGTTCCTGCGAACACCTACGTTTCCGACGCCCCCAAGCCAATCGACTGGCCTCAGCAGTATCACTGGCTCTCCAAGCGAGCCCGCGCAAAGTACGAGCCGCTGAGTACGCGCATCGCACCGCCGGAGGGGTATACGCGCGTCGACGTCGCGAGCGGGAGCTTCCCGGATTGGCTTCGCCATCTGCCCGTCGGTGCTAAAGAACGGCCGGTCACGAACTCACGCAAGCAGACGGTCTTTCAGCCGGGCGATCCACGACTTGCCGCAGTGATCGATTTGCAACCGGGTGCGGGAAATCTCCTGCTCTCCCCCGCGATGATGGTGCGGTTGCGGGCGGAGTATCTGTGGGCGGCGAATCAACCGGAGCAACTCGCGTTTCACTACACCAGCGGACACCTGGCGAGGTGGCCGGAGTGGGCGGCGGGCTCGCGGCCGACGGTGCATGGGAAGCAGGTCGCATTCAAGAAGGACCGGCCGGAGGATCATTCACGGGATAACTTCTGCGGATTCCTTGAGACGGTGTTTCGATACACGACGGTCTACAGCCTTTTGCAGGACATGGACAAGACGGAGTCTCTCAGCATCGCGGCGGGCGATGTGTTCATTACGACCGGCAAGGGCGGCCACGCGGTGATGGTGCTGGACGTCGCGGCGAATAAGGAGGGTCGCGTGAAGGTCCTGCTCGGCCAAGGCGGGAATCCGGCTCAGACGTTTCATGTTCTGCGTGCCGAGGACGGCGACGCGTGGTTCAAGGTGTCACCGACGAACGGTATCCGCGTGAATGAGAAGCTGACGCTGCGAATGAAAGACTTGCGGCACTGGAAGTCGTAGGCGTCGCGAATAGTGCGGCCCACACAACGGACCCTACTCCGCCGCCGCGTCCAGCCAGTTCTTACCCCAGCCCACATCGACCTTAACCGGCACACTCAGAAGCAGTGCCGCGGCCATTTCCTCGCGGATCATCGCGGCTTCTTCGTTCACGGCATTCGTTGGTGTCTCGAAGACAAGTTCGTCGTGGACCTGGATCAGCATGCGCGACGGACGAGCTTCCTTCTCAATACGCCGGTGGATGCGAATCATGGCGAGCTTGATCATGTCGGCGGCGGTGCCTTGCACGACCGTGTTCACCGCGAGCCGTTCGGCGGCGTTACGGGCCGTCTGATTGCGCGACGAAATGTCGGCGATGGTTCGTCGGCGGCCGAGAAGCGTTCTTACGTATCCATGCCGCTTGGCGTGCGCAATGCAGGAATCGAGGAAGCCGCGAATCTTCGGATAGCGGCCGAAGTAGCGATCGATGAAATCGCGGGCCTCGCCGACGGGCATGCCCGTCTGTCGCGCGAGACCGAAGGCGGATTGGCCGTAGATGATGCCGAAGTTGACAGTCTTGGCTTGGGCGCGTTGGTCTTTGGTAACGGCGTCAAGCGGAATGCCGTGGATCTGCGAGGCGACGAAGGCATGAATATCGCGGTCGTCGCGAAAGGCGGCGGAAAGGGCCTCATCTCCGCAGAAATGGGCGAGTACGCGAAGCTCGATCTGCGAATAGTCGGCCTTGACCAGCACCCAATCGTTCATTCCCGGGATAAACGCTTTGCGAATCTGCGCGCCGGCCTCTGTGCGGATCGGAATGTTCTGCAGGTTCGGCTCGCTGCACGAGAGGCGGCCGGTGACGGCGCCGGTTTGGTGGAAGATGGGATGGATGCGGTTGGTCTTCGGGTGGACCATTTCGGGCAAGGCGTCGACGTACGTCCCCTTGAGTTTGGTGAGTTCGCGATATTCGAGGAGTAGCTTGGGGATGGGGTCATCCGTTTCGGCGGCCAGCGTGTCGAGGACTTCGGCGTCGGTGGAGCGGCCGGTCTTGGTGTGCTTGACGACGCGGAGTTTGCGTACATCGAAGAGTATCTCGGCGAGCTGCTGAGTGGAGTTCAGATTGAAGGGGCGGCCGGCGATGTCGTGGATTTCACGTTCGAGATCGGCCTGCCGATCGGCCATTTGACCGCTGATCTTCGCGAGCAGATCAACGTCGATGGTGACGCCGCGATACTCCATTTCGGCGAGGACGGAAACGAGCGGCATCTCCACGTCGCGGAAGAGGGCGAGAAGTTCCGGCTCCGTAAAACGCTTTTCGAGGGCTACGTGCAGTCGCCACGCCACGTCGGCATCTTCGCAGGCGTAGGTCGAGACTCGCTCGATCGGAACTTCATCAAATCGAACTTGTTTGCGGCCCGTGCCGATCACATCTTCGGTGCTGATTTTGCGGAAGCCGAGCACCTCGGCGGCGAGGCCATCGATACCGTGCGAGCGGCGCGAGGAATCCTGCACGAAACTGGCCAGCATTGTGTCGAAGTCGACGCCGGCGACTTCGATGCCCGCGCCGTGCAGCACGACCATATCGAATTTGACATTCTGGCCGGACTTGCGGATGGAGGGATTCGCGAAGATGGGGCCGAGGTGTTCGCGCACGGTTTCGAGCGGGACGGTGCGGCCGACGCCACGCACCGAGATGTAGTAGGCCTTGCCCGGCTCCCAGGCGATGCTGATGCCGACCATGTCGGCGTAGGACGGGCGAACGGCCCAGTCGGGGTTGTCGGCGCGAGTTTCGGTGTCGAATGCGAAGGCCACGACGTTTGCGAGACGCTCGGCGAGTTCGCGCAGGGATTGGGTGGTGTCGATCAGGTGGTAATCGCCGGTGACGGATTGGGCCTGGACTGACGTAAGTTCGTTTTCACGGGTGGGCGTTTCGTCGTTGCCACCGAAGAGAGAGCCTTGGGGATCGGAAGGCTTTGATTTTTGCTTCGCTCCGGCGGAAGTGCTCGGTTTTTCTGGCGCAACATCGACTTGCACAGGGCCGCGTGCTGGCGCGTGCGGCTCGTTGGTGCGTGATGGGTCCGTGGGAATCAGGGCGGAATTGTCGGCGATGCGGTCGAGGAGGCGGCGAAGGCCGAGAGCGTCGAGAAGAGTGGCGGCTGCGGATGGTTTGAAGCGGGTGACGTCGGCGGTTGCTATGTCGAACTCGATCGGAACATCCGGCAGAAGCGTGACGAGTTTTCGCACAGCGTCCTGTCGATCTCGGAATGCGAGGACGTTTTCCCGCATCTTGGGCGTCAATTCGTCGGCATGGTCGATGATGCTTTGCACGCTGCCGTATTTTTTCAGCAGGTCGGCGGCCTTCTTGGGACCGATGCCGACGACGCCCTTGATGTTGTCGGTGCTGTCGCCCATGAGCATCTGGGCTTCAACGGCGAGTTCGGGGCCGTAGCCCTTTTCCGCGCGCACGGCTGCGGCGTCGATGACGCGATCCTTGCCGGGGTCGTACATGCGGACATGGTCGGTGAGCAGTTGGTCGAGGTCTTTATCGCGGCTGACGAGATAGACGTCGCAGTCGGGCCCGGCGTGGCGGGCGCAGAGCGTGGCCATGATGTCGTCGGCTTCGTAACACCTCATTCGCAGGATCGGGATTTCCATTTTCTGGAGGATGGTGACGATCCGCTCAATCTGCGGCGGCAGGTCTTCGGGGGCCGGGTCGCGATGGGCCTTGTATTCGGGGTCGATCTCGACGCGAAAGACGGATTCGTCGCCGACGTCGAGCGTCACTGCCAGATAGTCGGGTTTCTTGTCGCGCAGGAGGTTCAGGATCATCTGGGTGAAGACGTGAATGGCCCGCGTCGGCTCGCCTTTGGGAGACGTCAGTTGGGCGAAGGGGGCGTAGTAGGCGCGATAGATCTGGGCATGGCCGTCGATGAGGTAAAGGGTTTTTCGCGCCATGGGGCGTTTGTCGCTCTAGTTCAGACTTATGTCAATCACCGGCACAATAAAAAGGGACGCCCGATGGCGTCCCTTTGAGTGAATCTAACATTATTCGGTTCGGGCTATCAGCCCTCGACTTCGATGCCCATGTTGCGGGCCGTGCCCATGACGATGCGCTTGCCTGCTTCGATGTCGAAGCAGTTGAGGTCGTTGATCTTGGTCTTGGCGATGGCCTCGACCTGGGCCATGGTGACCTTGCCGACCTTTTCCTTGTGGGGTGTGCCGGATCCCTTGGCGACCTTGGCGGCGTCCTTTAGCAGGACGGAGGCCGGGGGGCTTTTCAGGATGAAGTCGAATGTGCGGTCGGCGTAGACATTGACCACGGCGGTGACCGGCATGCCGTTCAGGTGCTTGCTGCGTTCATTGAACTGCTGCACGAACTGACCGGGGTTGACGCCGTATTGACCGCATGCCGGGCCGATGGGCGGAGCGGGGGTCGCCTGGCCGCCTGCGCCCTGGACTTTGAATGTTGCCGTCGGTGTTTTCTTCTTCTTTGCCACGAAACCTACCTCACTTCAAATGCACCGCGACCGTTAGACGGCCTCGATCTGCCAATACTCCAAGTCGATCGGGGTCGCCCGGCCGAAGATGGTCACGATGACACGCACCTGACCCTTGTCGGGGAAGACCTCGTCGATCTCGCCTTCGAAATTCTCGAACGGGCCTTCCTTGACTTTGACCTGATCACCCTTCTTCATGCCGGCCATGCCCGCGAGGGTCGGCTGTTCGGCCGACTTTTCGACAACGGCGAGCATCTTCTCGACGTCGTGAGGCTTCATGGCGGTGGGCTTGCCATCGGAACCGATGAAGTCGCCGACGCTCATGGTTTCTTTGACCACGAACCAGACATCCTCGCGAATACTGCCGTCTTCCTCGGTCGCCATTTCGACGAACACATAGCCGGGGTACAGCTTGCGATCGAAGACCTTGGCCACCTTGCCGCGCATTCGCTTTTCACGCTGGGTCGGGACCAGGATGCGGCCGATGTAGTCGCTCAGGTTCTCAATCTTGACCTTGCGTTTGAGGGCTTCGCAAACCTGATCCTCGCGGTTGCTGGCCACGCGGAGGACGTACCACATCATGGGACGACCGGCGCCGGAAATGGTCGGTTTGGTAACGTCGCCCACGGTGGGATCGACGACGCGCTCAACGACCGTGGTCGTGGCGTCTTCGTCATGGGTGATGTTCGCGGCCTCGTCGGACATCAGAAGATCCTCTTGATGGCGTCGATCACGCCTTCGCCCTTGAGAATGCCGATCGAGTTGAAGAACAACATAAAGACAATATCCACGACGAAGAGCAGTGTGGTCATCGCGATGACGACAAATACGACGACCTTTGTGGAACCGATGATTTCTTTTCGCGTGGTCCAGTTGACCTTTTTCATTTCGCCTTCGGTGGCGATGAGGAAGTCGCAGATCTTACGATTCAGGGCGAGCAACCAATAGGTCAACAAACCAAAGACGACAATGACACCGGTGGCGACGCCGACCTGAATGTACTTTGTCGTCGAGCCGGCCCCGAGGACGCCGAGTTTTTCATAAAGAAAGAAGGCCATCCAGAGGACCATGGAACCCGCAAAGACCCCCGACCAGATGCGGGTGTAGTAGCCCTGGCTGGGTTTGTAAATGTCGAAGAACCCGCCGCGCGGACCGTCGGAAGGCCCGGAATCGCGCGGGGTATAGGAACGGTCGCCATCATTCTTGCCGAAAGTCACGTCGGACACGTGGCGCTCCTTTTCTGCGAGTGCGGCACCGGCGCCAGTGGCGCCCTTTGCGTCATCGCGATGTTGTGTGGCCATGAATCACCTTGCGGACGTGTATTTCTCGGCGAAAACTCGTTCATCGGAACAACCAGGAGCGGAGGGACTCGAACCCCCAACCGCCGGTTTTGGAAACCGGTGCTCTACCAATTGAGCTACGCTCCTTCGAAATCACCGGTTCTCCGTCAGCCTCGTAGCCTCGGGAAAACGCGAAAAAGCCGTAGAGCCGGTCCCGTATTCGCGGACATCGGCGCAGCACATGCAACGACCGATCACTTCCGCTTGATCTTGTGCATCGTGTGCCTCCGCAACCGCGGACAGTACTTCTGCAGGCCGGCCTTCAACTTTTCCGGAACGCCCTGCTGCACGTTGATGGTCGTGCGGTAGTTCAGGTCGCCGGATTCGCTGCACTCCAGCCAGACGTATTCTCGTTTTGCGGCCTTTGCCATGTCCGTCGTCCAAAAAAGTTAGTGGAGCGGGCGTTTCCACCCGCTCCACGGGGTTTCTCAATCTACTGAATGATCTTCGTGACGACGCCCGAACCAACGGTGCGACCGCCTTCGCGCACGGCGAACCGCACGCCTTCTTCGATGGCCACGGGGCACATCAGTTCGACTTCGAGGCTGACGTTGTCGCCCGGCATGCACATTTCCGCGCCGCCGAGGAGCTTCAGGCTGCCCGTGACGTCGGTCGTTCGCAGGTACAACTGCGGGCGATAGTTGTTGAAGAATGGCGTGTGTCGTCCGCCTTCTTCCTTCGTCAAGACATAGACCTCGGCCTGGAACTTGACGTGTGGCGTGATCGAGCCGGGCTTTGCCAGCACCTGGCCGCGCTCCAACTCTTCCTTTTCAACACCGCGAAGGAGCAGACCGACGTTCTCGCCGGCGCGACCTTCGTCGAGGGTCTTGTTAAACATTTCGACGCCGGTGACGACCGACTTCTTGATTTCCTTGTGGAGACCAACGATTTCGATTTCGTCGCCGACTTTGATGATGCCGCGCTCGATGCGGCCGGTGCCGACCGTACCGCGACCCTTGATGCTGAAGACGTCTTCGACGGGCATCAGGAAGGGCTTGGCATCCTCGCGAACCGGCTCGGGGATGTTGGCGTCGAGGGCCTCCATCAGCTTGCCGATGCACTCGGTCGCCTTCGGATCCTTGGGGTTGTTTAGGGCCAAATTCGACTGGCCGCGGATGATCGGGATGGTGTCGCCCGGGAAGTTGTACTTATTGAGCAACTCACGGATTTCGAGTTCGACGAGTTCGAGCAGTTCGGGATCGTCGAGCAGATCGACTTTGTTCAAAAACACGACGAGGGCCGGCACGTTGACCTGGCGGGCGAGCAGGACGTGCTCGCGCGTCTGGGGCATGGGGCCGTCGGCGGCGCTGACGACGAGAATGGCACCGTCCATCTGGGCCGCGCCGGTGATCATGTTCTTCACGTAGTCGGCGTGTCCGGGACAATCGACGTGAGCGTAGTGGCGCTTCTCAGACTCATACTCCACGTGGCTCGTGGCGATGGTGAGAATTTTGGTCGGGTCGCGGCGGCCGTCCTTTTCCGACGCCTTCGCGACTTCGTCATACGCCTTGAATTTGGCGAGACCCTTGGCGGCCTGCACGGCGGTGATGGCCGCGGTCAACGTGGTCTTGCCGTGGTCAACGTGGCCAATGGTGCCGACGTTGACGTGTGGTTTATTACGTTCGAATTTCTCCTTGGCCATTCCAGCGATTCCTCCGCGTGCGTGGCAAAGACCGACGCCGTTCCTTAGGTAGTTCTTCCAAAAACCTTCTACAAATCGAAGGACAATTCACCGGGTCGAACACCGACGCCGGCGCGTCCGTCACAATCCAATCAAAGCCGAGAGATTACAGCGACCACTCATCGGTGGGTACTGTAACCACGCGCCTCCAAGGGTTCCCCTGCGACGAATCGCGGGGCCTTCGAGGCAGACGGGGCCTCGGCCATCCATTGGATCGCCGAAAGCTGCTGACGGGATTTGAACCCGTGACCTCGTCCTTACCAAGGACGCGCTCTACCAACTGAGCCACAGCAGCGTCGGTTCTACGCAAGTCCTTGACTGTCCGGCCGAGCTGCCGACCGACATTCCGTGTGCAGGTCCCGCGCCAGCCCGTATTTAAGACCGGTCAGTATAAGCGGTTGTCGCGCCTAGTCAAATCGGTTTTAACACTGTGTCGAAAGAGTGCGAATTGTCATTGGGAATCCAAAAAACTGATGTTAGTGCTTGCTAATACGTGAGTTACGGCTCTTAAGAGCTCTGCTGGCCCAATGAGTTTCACTTCGGGCTCTCGTTTGGCAGGTAACCAATTGCAAAAGGCCCCCATGATTCCCAATGGACTTCTGCACGGAGTGGCAAATCGAACCGAACGTCGGGCGTAACGGGTGGATTTACGATCAGTGCAGGGGCTCCTCGATGCACGCGATTGACGAGTGAAGCCAGCGTTGAGTCCATGTCGAATGCACGATCCATGTAGAACGCGAGCTGCGCCGGAACCACATTTCGAAAAACGAAATCTCCATGCCGCTCGACGGCGAGGGGTTCCCAATTAAGAAGAACGCGGCTCGTTTGCAACGTCAACATGTTTACGCGTTTCCATGCCTCGATTTGCACATCCGGACACGACACGCGCGAGAAGTAGTTCGACACACCGCGTAGAGCGAAGACGACCGCGACGGCCAATCCGATTACGGTGAGTGTTGTGCGCACGTGCTTCATCTGGGTAGGAGCAAACACTCCGAATTGAGCTACAAATCGTGCCGCGTTAATACAAAGGAATGGTGCGAGGTAGTACATCCAGTATGGATGAAGAAGGAATTGGCGAAAGAACAGCATCAACCACACGCAGGCTGTTATCGTCACGGGAGTAAGCCAATTCAGCCTGCCATGCGAACGTGAGTTCTTGAGCAGACAACCGCAGACGGTCGCAATCAGAATCGGCCAGGAAAGATTGTTGGCAATATGATCCCAAGCGCGCGACATCGGAATGCCGGCATCGGTACGTCGATCGGAGAACATGGCGATCAGGCTCGAAACCTTGCCGTCGAATCCAATCTGGACAAGATAGACCATCAGCGTCGCCACGCTTATGAGAGCGACCACTGGCACTCCAATGAGAACTGCACGTCGAAGCGGGGATTGAGGAATTTGCCGTATGACCACAATGAAGTACGCGATAGCAAAGAGTATGCCGGGCCAATCAGTCCAAATCAGCGCCGCGAGCGACATCAATGACAGTGAAAACGGGAACCGCCATGGTCGTTTGCCCAGCCATTGCTCGGTCGCCCAATCCATCGATGCTAATGTCGCAAGCATGAAGAAAAGGCACAGCGCTTCATGATCGACCATCCGGCCGAAATACACGGTCATCGGCATCAACGAGAAAAACAAGCCCGCCAGAAGCGCGATTAGGTCGCCATCGCGACGACGAATCAGTCCAATCATCAGCCACAGCGTTGCAAGCGACGCGGCAATTGGCACGCACCGTGCAAACGCTTCAGATTCGCCGGCGATTGCAAACACTCCGGCCAGTATCCAAGGCAACACGGGAGGATGCCTCGGATAGAAGGACCTCTCTTCGCTTGAGGGCAGCTGCTCCCCCACCGCCACCATCGGCATCCCATGGTGAATCGAAAATGGATATCGGATTAGGTTGCGCGCCAATTGCGAGAAGAAGGCGCCGTTCCAGTCGTGCAGACCCACCCAGGGTTCCCGAAGATCCCGACACAGCCCGGTTGCATAAACAACTAAAACAACGCCTGAGATCAGGCCGAAACGGCGGATGGGGGTCGTTTGATTCACCCTGAAAATGCCCTCGCGCGGCCATGCCTTGCAGCTTTCGTCCCATTCTGATTCACTTTACGGGTAGGTCAAGTGATATGAGCGTCAATATTCAGCCAAACTCATTGATTCTCGCGTCGACGAGCCCACGTCGGGCGGAGTTGTTGAAGGCCGCGGGGTATCAATTCGAGGTCGTCGCCCCACCGATGGTGGAACCGGAGGAGCTTCACCCGCATGTGGACCCGGGCTCGTATGCCGAGTCGCTGGCCTATTTCAAGGCGAGCAGCATCGCGGATCGTTATCCTTCGGCAGCCATCCTTGGCGCTGACACGATTGCCTATGTGGATGGCGAGATCATCGGCAAGCCGGAAGATTGCGATGATGCGCGCCGTATCCTTAAGAAGCTCTCAGCCACCACTCACAAGGTTGTTACGGGTATCGCCCTTGTACACCCGGGCACTGACCGGCGAATCATCGTGCATGACGTCAGCATGATTCGATGTCGACCACTTTCTGATGCGATGATCGCCGCGTACCTCGACACCAACCAATGGCAGGGCAAGGCCGGCGCCTACGGCATTCAGGATTCGAATGATCCGTTCGTGGAGTGCCTTGAGGGCAGCTTCTCGAATGTCGTCGGAATGCCGATGGAATTGTTGGCCCGTGTGTTTGCCGAGTGGCGAGATTGAATCGTCAATCAAAATCGACGACAAGTACCGATACATCGTCGCCCTTGCTCAGGCTGCCGGGGGCGTTATCGAGGCGATATTCCAGCCCCGCGAAAAGTTCACCCGTCGGTTTTCGAAGGAGGTCGGGAATTCCAGCGCACAGTTCGGGCATTTCCGGCAGCGGCGGGCGATTCGCGATCAACACGTTGTCCAATCCGTCGCTATAGACCATCAGTCGATCGGTCGGTTTCAAGTCAACCGTTTCTCCGGAAAACGTCTGCCCGGCCGAAAGGCCAAGCAACGTGCCTTCGCCGTGCAATTCGCGAATTGAACCATCCGCCCCAATCAGTAGCGGCGGTGGATGCCCTGCGACGGCATACTCAAGCCGCATCGTGCGAAGATCCAGCAATCCATACCAGCCGGTGATGAACTGGGCATCATGTAACTCGTGCGCCGCTAGGCGGTCATTCAGCGCTCGAAGGACTGTCGATGGATGCAGCACTTCCACACCAGTCGGCGTCATCTGAGTCGGTTGAATGGCGTGCTTGATATACATGGTGAGCAGGCCCGCGGCGACTCCATGGCCGACCGCGTCGGCGAGGTAGAAGCCGACGTGGTGCTCGTCGAGTTGCAGAACATCGAAGATATCCCCGCTTACAAATGAGCACGGTCGGTACAACATTGAGAAGCAGGCCGGGCCGATGCGCTTGGCATCTCGCGGGAGGAAGTTCTTCTGCAATCGCGAGGCCAGTCGAAGTTCCGTGTCGATGGTGGTGAACTGCCGATGCAGGCTCTCGGTCAATCGCGCCAGGCGCTCGCGGCCCGCGTCCGCTTCTTTGATGTGTCGACGAGACGCAAGCAGTCCGAGCATCGCCCCATGCACCAATTCGATCGGACTGTCCGCCGGTAGGCATACGTGTGGTGCGGGGAGGCTCTCAAACGCCAAGGGACGCGACGTAAGGATGACGAAGGTCACGGATGATTCGAGGCCCGGACACGATTCCAGCACGTGATGATTCGTTGCAACTGAGTCGGTCGCCGACTCGGCATCGACCAGGACGATGACGTCAATGTCGGCGAGTTTCTGCTCCAGTGTTGCGCTCTCGACGTAGTTGGCGCGACACCAGTCGGCCCCGCCGAACAGGCGGCGCACCACCGGCGGCGCGACGCAGCGCGGGTCCAGTATGGCAGCGCGAATTATCGGGCTGCCGTTCCAGGTTTTTCGTTGAAGTGCAGAAGCCATCAAACCCCCGGGCTGCGCGACGCCTCAATGGGCGCGGAAATCCTCGATCCCATGTCGGCCCGATGGCCTTGTGGCATGAGTTCGCAGCGCGGGATTTGCAGTACCGGGAGTGCTAGCCGCCTACTTTTCCAGTCTGTGCGGACGGTGGCGTTGGTTCGTTGAGGGCCTTTTCGACCGCCTTCACGAGCTTCTCATCGCTGGGCGTTGTACGGCTGTCGAAGCGGTCGATCACCTGTCCATTTCGCCCGACGAGGAATTTGGTGAAATTCCATTCGACGTCGCCACCGTGCTTGTGGTCGGATCGTTTGCTCGTCAGGTAGTGGTAGAGCGGACAGATTTCCTTGCCTTTGACATGCACCTTTTCCAGCATCGGAAATGTGACGCTGTACTTGCCGGTGCAGAAGCTCTTGATCTCTTCGTTCGTCCCCGGCTCCTGTTTGCCGAAGTCGTTAGCGGGAACGCCGATGATGACAAGCCCCTTGTCCTTGTACTTGGCATAGAGGGACTGCAGGCCCTTGTATTGCCCTGTGAACCCGCACTTCGACGCGACATTCACAAACATCACGACATTGCCGCTGTACTGCCGCAGATCTTGATCCTTGCCCTCGATGTCTTTCATCGTAAAAGCCAGCGCGGGCAACTGCTTGTCCCCGGGCTTGGCCTCGGCCTTGGACTTATTGTCCTTTTTCTCTTTGGATTTCGATTTGGACTTCTCGGTGTCCTTGGGATCGGCAAAGGCGCGAGTGCTCACGAGGGTCAGAGCAATAACAGAAACGAGGGCTGCAAGTATCAGGCTGCGAAGCATTGGGGGAATATCCTTTCGTAAGACGCCGCGCGCTCGTCTGCGGGCGTGTCGCCATTATAGCAGCCCTCCTCCGCGGCCGCTTGGCGGTATGATCGTCGCGATGCGTGCATTTGTTGCAATCGATCTCCCGGCCAGCACACGGTCATTTCTGGCGGCTCATTCGGAACGACTCAAGTCCCTCGGGATAAAGCTCACTTGGGTTCAGCCGGAGCAAATACACATAACGGTCAAGTTCTTTGGAGACTTGAACGAGGACGATGCGCCAACAATGACTGAGGCTTTGAAGACCATTGCTGTAACGACGCCGGCGTTCGATCTCGGCGTGGGCGGAATCGGCACCTTTCCTCCGGCCGGGCGGGTCAATGTCGTCTGGATCGGCGTGCAGCCATCGGAGGAACTTTCCGGCTTGCATCGGCAGTGCGAGGACCTACTCTCGAAATTCGGTTCGCCGCCCGAGGATCGGCCATTCGCTCCCCATCTGACCCTTGGTCGGAACAAGGATCATTCGGCATCACGCGGGATTCGTTCCGCCCTCGAGGACTATGTCATCGGAGAACCATGCGTTGCCCGCGTGGAGGGCATGACGTTATACGAGTCAATCCTCGATCGCACAGGCCCAACGCATCGCGTGATCAGCAAACACCCGTTTGCCGGTTGATACCCCACCACAACACTTGCCCATCACTTTGTAAGCACCGCCGTCGGCCACGTGCTCGGGTCGCACCACCAGTTCAAGTCGTCATCAACGGTCAGCGATTGATGTCCGAGTTCGGTATCTTCCAGGATTGCGAAGAACCCAATGCGGGGATTTTCAACGGGATCGAAACCCGACAAGGCGGTTGCAGGAATGTGTGCCGTGAGGCTGTAGCCCTCCCTGGCAATCCGAGATTCGATGGTGATCTCGCTGGCCTTGGCAAGCGGCGCATCGGCCTGGGCGCGAGCCACGGGGGCGCTACCGGCGAGCGGTTCCTTGCGATTCTTCCCCCCGCCGGAAGGCATGAAGTAGAACTGCTGGCAGAATCGGGTGGCGCGGCGAATGTTTCGGGTGTCGCGCATGTCGGTCATGACGCGAAGTGCGTCGGAGCTGCGGAACCGCTCTGGGTCGCACTGCGGAGGACGCCGCTTGCCGAACACGCCAACGCCGATGTACAGCCCCGTTTCGTTCCAGGCCGCGAAGATCTCGCCGAACGGTTCCAGGTTGTCGATGGTGCAGAGCGGCGGCAGACGAAACGCGTCGCCCCATGCCGACGGATCGCCCTTCAACGCCGCCCGGTTGGCGCAGAATCGCAAAGGGAACTCAAACTTGAAAAGGTGGCGATTGGGAACCGGCGCGGACATTGGGGATCATTGTAGCAGGGGGAAAACTAGTCGTGCCTTAGTGCTTCAATCGGATTCAATCCCGCCGCCCTCCGCGCTGGCAACAGGCCGAAGAGTACTCCAACGCCTGCGCTGAACAAGAACGCCAGCAGTACAATCCAAATCGACATCATTGGTTCTACGCCGATGGAATTGGCGATCGCCGCGGCCCCGACAACACCGATGAAGATTCCCACTCCCCCACCCGCGCTGGAGATGACGCCGGCTTCAACGAGGAACTGCCGGTTGATCGCTTTGGTGGTGGCGCCGATGGCCATACGGATTCCGATTTCGCGTGTCCGCTCCGTCACCGCCACGAGCATGATGTTCATGATGCCCACGCCGCCGACCGCGAGGCTGACCAGCGCCAGGAAGAACATGAGCAGCGTCATCTGATTGCTGATGGTTCGGGCCTGCTCTTCCTTTTCCTTCAGCGTGGTGACCTTGAAATCATCGCCGTCGGCCTCGCCGATCTTGTGGCGCTGCCGGAGCAGATCCACGATCTGGCCCACGGCCCGCTCAACGTCGGCATCGCTGACCGCCGAACAGAGGATTACCGCCGGCTCCTTCATGCCCATGATGTCCCGCAGGAGGACCGGCAGCGGCACGATCACGACGTTATCCTCGTCGAGCCCCAGCGGGTTAAACCCCTTCGGATCCAGCACACCCACGACTTTGAGCGACACGCGCCCAACACGCAGAGTCTGGTTCAGCGGGCTGCGATCGCCGAACAATTCGCGCTGTGCAGTTTGTCCGATTAAACAAACACGCCGCGCCGCGACAATGTCGAACGGCTCCAGATCGCGGCCGTCCGAGACACCCCAGTTGCGGATCGTCGTATAGGTATGGCCGACCCCGTTGATATCCACGACCGCATTGGCCGTATCACTGACAAACTGCACTTTGTCGCCGTGCGTTGCGCAAGTGGCCGAAACGGCATCGCATTCAGAAGAAATCGCGTCGGCATCGGAACGGCTGAGGTTGCTGGTGTGCAGGCCCGCCGCGGCGTTCTTGCCTTTTTTGTTCTCCTGGTTGACCACGAGAATCATGTTGCGGCCGGCCTTACGGATGTCGCCAATGAGCGAATCCTTCACGCCTTGCACAACACTGATGCAGATAATGACGACCGAGACGCCCATGATCATGCCGATCATGGTCAGAAAGCTGCGCAGCTTGTGACGCCACAGCTCGCGCAGGCCCATCTTGAAGCACTCAATCCAGAGGGCAAACATGGTTAGGCGGCCCCCAGAGTCAATGCGCGGACGTCGGGTACCGCCGGGCCGCCGCGTCGCGGCGTGGCCTGGTCAGCAATGATGATTCCGTCACGCAGAATGATGATGCGCTCGGCGAATTCGGCGATGCCGGGGTCGTGCGTGACAATAATGACGGTGCGTTTCTCGACTTCATGCAGGTGCGTGAGAATCCTCATGATCTCGCGCGTGGTGTGGCTGTCGAGATTGCCGGTCGGCTCATCAGCGAGCAGAACGGGCGGGTTATTCACCAGCGATCGGGCAATGGCGACGCGCTGCTGCTGACCACCGGACAGTTGCGATGGCAAATGGTGTGTGCGCTCGGCAAGGTCGACTTTGGTGAGCGCGGCGATGGCGGCCTCGCGTCGCATGGCGGTGGGCCGACCGGCATAAACCATCGGCAGTTCAACATTTTCCAATGCCGTACTGCGAGCCAGGAGATTGAAGTTCTGGAAGATGAACCCGATGTAGGTGTTGCGGAGTTGCGCGAGCTGGTCGCGCGTCATCTTGCTGCTCGCGTTTCCGGCAAGCTCGTATAAACCCTCTGACGGGACATCAAGCGCCCCCAGGATATTAAGCAGGGTCGACTTGCCTGAGCCGCTGGCACCCATGATGGCGATGAACTGCCCCTCGGGAATGTCCACGTTCAGCCCGCGAAGCGCATGCACTGCCGTTCCGCCGGTATCATAAATCTTGTGCAATTCGCGCAGCCGGATGACCACGGGGATGCTCGGGTCGGCGACTGTCGAGATAATGGGTGCGGCGTCGGCCATGTGATCAAATTAGAGGTTGCGGTTGTTGGGGTCCGTAAGCCGGATGGCATCCTTGAGGTTGAAGCCGACGGATTTCTTTTCGGTGAACTTGCGGACGAATTCCTCACCCGCTTCGGCGCCGGCGAGCACTTCCGTGTTCACGTTGTCGGTGATGCCCACCCACAGCATGACGGCCTGCCACTGTTTCGAGGCCTGATTGAATCGCCAGACAAAGGCGTCATTGCAATAGGCCGCGAGATGCCCGTCGGCATCCGACGCCGGGCGTGGAGGTCCGGTCTCGCGTGCCTTGGCCACCAGCGACTGGCGTTCCTCGGCGGTGAGCGGCGGCTTGAAACGCAGCACGGCATTGGCAATCTGCGGAACGGCGGCCTTGTCAACACATTCAATCATGACGTTGACCGAAAGGCCGGGGAGCAACAAGCCGTCGGGGTTTTGGACTTCAAAAATCACCGTATAGGTGACAACGTTATTCACCGTATCAGGCTGGTTTCGCTTTTCAAGAATCTTGCCCTCAAAGGTGCGCGCCTGCCGGGCCTCTAGGGTGAAGCGGGCCTTCTGGCCGACGTCGATGTGGCTGATGTCGGATTCACCAATCTTGGCATTGACCCGCATCGTCGACAGGCTCGGGGCGAGCAAATACAGAATCGGCGTCTGAAAGGTTGCGTTGACGGTCTGGCCCACGTCCATGAAACGGCGGAGCACGACGCCATCAATCGGAGAGCGAATCACACAACGATCCACCCGAGTCGCGGTGAATTCCATTCGTGCGGAGGCCAACTTGAGCGCTGCCTCGGCGCCGGCAATCGTCTGCGCGGCGCGGTCGACGAGAATCGTTTCATTGTTCACGGCCAGTTGGTGCGATGCCTTGGCCGTGATGAGCAGCGCCTCGGCCCGCTTAAGTCGTGCCTTCATCGCAACCCACTCGGCCTCCGGTGCGTTCTGATTTTTGTACAGGTCATCGACGCGCTTCCAGCCGAACTCCGCCTCGATCAGCGCCGCCTCGGCCTCTTCCTTCTGCCCCAGCGCCTGTTGCGTGCGAACGGGGAGATTTGCCTTTGCATCCTCATAGGCAAGCTTGGCATCCGCCAATGCGCTGAGCGCCTTCAAATGATCGGCCTTCGATTGCTCATGCTCGGCCCGCGATAACTCGGGGTCGATACGGGCGATGACCTCCCCCTTCGAAACCGGTCGATCGTTGTCGACCGCCATTTCAATAATCTTGCCGGTCACCTCGCAACCGACTTCGACGCGAGCGAGGGGCTCGACGGTACCGCTGGTTTCGACGGTCATGGTCAACGGGCGGGATTCAATGGCGCCGACGACAATATCGAAGGTGCCCTCGCGATCACGAAGCATCTTGACCCCGAAGGCTCCCCCGCCGACGACAAGCAATAGAAATAGCAGGAAAAACGCTTTTCGCATGTAGTTACTCGATGGTCCTAATTCGACATTAACGGAGTAATGGTAGGGGCGAAACGCGAATGTGCCAATTCACATCGCTTCGGATGAACCGCAAGCGCCCGCTAAAATGCCAACGCGCTATTTTGCCCGGCGATCCGCACTCATTATAAGTTTTTTTTGCAACGATCCGCCCGTTGGCCCCCAGAATGAAAGAAACACCAACGAAAGCGGTTGCTTGTAACGGCCCGCCGGATTTTTCCATCAAATCTCGGTGTGGCCGATGGGGGCACCGATTTCTTCCATCACCTCATGAATCGGGTCAAGGCGAAAGACGATTGATGATGAGAAACTGGTCATTCGTAATGCCTGATCGATTCATCGGTGCAATGATGTCGAGTAACCCGTTGCCGTCGACATCGTCGAAGGCGCACTTGCCGATGGTGGCGACGGGATTCGTCCCGGTGATCGTGAATGGCTGCCACCAATCCTGCACGTCGGTTCGGCGCTCAAACCCTGCCATGTTACCGCTGCCAGTCACAAAGACATCGAGCGTGCCGTCGAGGTCGAGGTCAACAACCTGCACTTGATTCAGCTCCGCGCCTGTTGCCGCCGTTCCAATATTGAAAACTTCCCAGGGGAAGTTGACCTGCTGGACCACGGCGATACCGGGATTGCGGAACCACTGCACAACCCCAAGTGACGCATGCGCCACGACGGCGTCAATCGCACCGTCGCCGTCGATGTCGCCCACCCCGAGAAAGTCCGCCCCTGGCACCTGCTCGTCGCCCGGTTGCAACAACTCCCGCTGCTCACCGATGGTGCGGCCCACCCAATCGCCATTCGTCATTGCGGCCAAACCCGATTCGACCAGTGGATTGATCAGCCAACTGATGTTCTGACTCTTCGCAGTGGGATAGGTCACCACGACGTCGAGGTCTCCGTCGGCATCCATGTCCGCGACTTTCACGGCCTTGATTCCGGGAACATCGGAAATTAGCGCGTTTGTCGTGCCGAGCCAGTTCGCTCCGTTTTCCGCGGCCGCCCCGCCGGGGTTGAGATACAGGTACACGCGCTTGGTCGCGCTGTCGAGGGCCGTGGTGATGTCGTTGGATGCCAGCACCACATCAGGACCGTTTACGCCGTCGACATCTGCAATGGCGAAATCGGTCTGGCCGGTTTCATCATTGGGAAGGATGAATGTCTCGTTGATCGTGACGGAGCGCCACGCAAGCCCATTACCCGTTTCCGCCGGATCAAGCGGGGCGAAGAGCAGGACGACCGCGCCGCGCTTTTCCGCGTTCGTAACTGGAACAAACCCGGTGTCGTTAACCAGCACCGCCATATCGGGCCGACCATCGGCGTTGAAATCCGACACGGCGAGGTCATACATCGTGGAGATCGGGGCTCCGCCGGCAATCGTCGCCGTCGTAAATTCAACCGCCGCGCCGGTCCGCAGGTGAACCTGAATCGGCTGGCTCTCGGCCGACCCCGAGACATAATCGATCAGCCCATCGCCGTTCATATCTGAGGCGACGACCACGCGTGCGCCGGCCGTGCTCTCAAGCAGCGGATCCAATTGAGTGATGGAAAACGCGAAGCCGGGAATGGTTGCAGGTTGGCTGGTGCTTCCGGACGTCGTTCCCGAGCCGGAGCCGCCTGTTCCGCCGCCGGACGAGGGAGGCCAAAGCCCGCCTTCTCCAAAGATAAGGTACAAGTATCCGCAGCCCGACGATCCGGACAAGACCAATGCGGAAATCCCGAGCACGACTAGCGCAAAGGCTCGACCGCGCATAGCTTCTTCACCGCCCGCACGTCGGCCATCCATGATCGACGACGCGCGAAAGGCCGAGTACTCGTGTCAACCATTCTGCCCGATGATCGGCAACGATGTGCCGGTCCCGCCCTGAGCTACCGCTGGTGCGGCTGCCGCAGGCGCGACTTCATCCAGGGCCGAATCCTCGACGTACACCTCTTCGAGATCCGTGGCGTCGACTTCACGTCGAAGCAACAGATAGATGAGCGTGCTGGACGAGAAGAACAGGCTCACGACGAACGCAGCCACCAACCCCCATAACCCGTACACCCAGAACTTAATCAGCACCTGGCCAAACCAGCTGATACCGGAAAGCTGGGCGCCCGTATCAAACGATCCATAAAACGGCGTATTGCCCATCAGCGAAGGCGCGGTCCACAAGGCATCGAGCTTGCCCGGCCGCGGTCCACTGGTTGCTTCGGTCAGGAAGGGGCTGCCGATGTTCATCGTGATTCCGACAAACAAATGGGTGGCCCACAGCATGAGCCGAATGAAAAACTTCACGAAGATCAGGCAGACCGAGCCATACGCGATCGAAAGCCACATATAGAACACGGTTCGCCATGGTCTCTGATAGACATAGCTAAACGTACGGCTGAGGGCATCGAAAGCGTCCGACCCTTCAACCGCAATAGTCGGAAAGGTCATGCAAAAACCGGCGATCGAACCAATGAGAATGAAGGCAAGGATGAACCCGGCGATTAATGCCAGGAAGAACAAAATGCCCGCGAGTAATTCGCCGATGGCCGGAATCGATGCCACGAGCCCGCCAAGCATGAGCAGCAGCCCGAAGAAAACGATGATCCCCACGGGCATGAGCGGAATCGCAAAGAACCCAACAAATTTTGACTGGGCGAAATTTAGCGCCGCGGACAGCCCGATTCGTTCATCGCGCGTCGCGTGAAGCGCCGCAACTCTCGCGACTGCGCCGCCGAAATAGGCCCATATCCCAATCGAAATCGCAAAGAAAAACAGAGCATACCAGGGATGAAACGCCACCACCCACGTCAGCGCAATAGGGCCGCTGATTATCCCGCCAAGAACGCGACCCAGATTCAGCGACATCACGCCGCCGGCGATCTGATTAGTCGCAATGCGTGCATGACGCATCAAGAGGCTGAAGACACCGGCGCGCTTAACATCCTTTGCTTCCTGAGTCTGGCCGATCCATTGCTTCGTCTGTGTTCGACCGCCGGCAAGGAATTGATCAAGTTCCGAGGTATGAGTGCTCGCGGAGACCACGGCACAACTTTCGCTGGCCCATGTTGCGTCCAGTACACGGCCAGCCATGTAGGTGGCGAAGATGCCACCGAACGCCAGAATGATTTTCGTGGGGTGAATCGCCAGCTTGAAGGCCCGGAAGAGCTGCGTAAACGCGCAGCATTCGGGCCAATTGAACTGTCGATGTTCCGTTGCGTCCTCGGGCATAGTTCCATCCTTGCCCCACGGCGCGTCAAATCAACGCCGTACTTGGATGGCAACCGTCGGTGCCTTCCTGGCGGTGCCGAGGCGCATCCTGCGTGGGCAGCGGGCATTATAGAAACGCGGGCTGTCCTAGCAAGTGCGAACCATGCCGCTGGTATGATGGTGGCATAGTGGGGAGCGTGCCTGTGAAATGTCCCGGCTTGCGGCATCGACATGAGACTCACCGCGAAACTTCTCATTTCCGCCTACGCCCAGGGCATCTTCCCGATGGGGGTGGATGGCACGCTGCAGTGGTTCGACCCGGACCCACGGGCGATCATTCCTCTGGACACCTTTCACATTCCCAAGACGCTGGCACAGCTCTGTCGCAAAGGCACATTCGAGATTCGTGTTAACTCAGCGTTTCACGACGTCATGCTGGCCTGCGCGGACCGAAAGGATGGATCGTGGATCACCGATGAGATCATCCGTGCCTACGTTCGGCTTCACCGACTCGGCGTGGCCCACAGCGTCGAATGCTGGCGGCGGGAAAAACTTGTCGGCGGACTTTACGGCGTCGCACTGGGGGGCGCCTTCTTTGGTGAAAGCATGTTTCACCACGAGCGCGATGCCAGCAAGGTGGCACTCGTGGCGCTGGTCAATCGAATGCGCGAGCGCGGTTACACGCTGTTGGACACGCAATTCATGACCGATCATCTCGCCCGATTCGGCGCACTGGATATTCCGCGACGAACCTACCATCGCAGGCTGGCCGCGGCGTTGCACATGAATTGCCGGTTCGTGGATTGATCACCTTCACGAGAGCATCCTGCGCAAACAAAAACGCCCCGCCGGTATGAATCGGCTGGGGCGTCTGTGTTTCGTACGGCCTGCATCCCAAGGGGACGCAGTAATCTTACTTACTTCTTGGCGGTGAGGATCGCATCCTTCGCGGCCTTTGCCACGCGGAACTTGACGACCTTCTTCGCGGGAATCTTGATGGTTTCGCCGGTCGCCGGGTTTCGACCCATGCGCGCCTTGCGATTCACGAGTACGAGCTTGCCGATGCCCGGCAGCGTGAAGCTGTTCTTCGCCTGCTTGTAAGCCGTGTCAACCAGGCACTCCATAAAGGCGATGACCTGCTTGCGGGTCAGCTCGTTCTTCTCGGCGAGGTGGCTGATCAGGGCCGATTTGCTCATTGACTTGGCATTGGCCATAGTGGAACTCCTTTTTCTTGAAATCCATCCGTGGGGCCGCTCCATTGCAACCCTTCCGAACGAACTTGTAACACCCCCCGGGTCCGAATGCAAGGCGGCACGCGATTTTCTTGGGTTTTTTGGAGGGGGTGTCGAGAAAAGGTCGGATTGACAGGGTGATGTTGGATATCCTTTTGGTTGGCATGCCGGCTGTGAGTTAAAGTCGATCCGTTATACTTGGTACCTGTAAAACCGTTCGGCGAATCCAACCGCCGCGAGAGAACCGTCTGCACCCACGGAAGCCACGAAACCATGACCACCGCCGCCCCCAAACAGGCCTCAGCACCGCCCCACCGCTTCATTGACCAGCTCCAGCCCGGGGAAACGCTGACCGACCAGGTCTTCCTCGTTTCCAAGAAGGACCTCCGAACCACTACCAACGGCGGCCTTTACATCCACATTGTCTTCGTCGACCGCACCGGCCAGCTCCTTGGCCGCATCTGGAACGCCACCCAGGCCCAATACGACTCGATTACCGAGGGCGGCTTCCTTCGCGTTCGCGGCCGGGCCGAGAGCTACAAGGGCAGCCTCCAGTTCATCGTCGATGGAATGCGTGCGGCCGACCCGTCGCAGTTCGACCTCGGGGACTACATCCCCCGGACCAAGTTCGACATCGATGAGATGTGGAACAAGCTGCTGGCGATTCTCCGTACCATCAAAAATCCAAATCTGCTCGCCCTTATCAAAGAGTTCGTAACGGACGAGACCATCGCCGCCGGATTCCGCAAGGCCCCCGCCGCGGTTCAAAACCATCACGCGTACATCGGCGGACTCTTGGAACACACCCTCAGTGTGCTCGAGCTGGCGACGCGAATCCTCGGTAAATCCGACGACTCGGAAAGCCATTACCCCCAAATCAGCCGAGATCTCGTCCTCGCCGGAATCTTTCTCCACGACATTGGCAAGACCGTGGAACTGACCGCCGACACCAATTTCTCCTACACCAACCCCGGCCAGCTCATCGGCCACATCACGCAGGCGGCCATCTGGATTGACCGGAAAACGGCGGATGTGGAGCAGGCCACCGGCAAGCCATTCCCCGAAGATTTGCTGAACGTCCTTACTCACATCGTGCTGGCCCACCATGGCACTTACGAATTCGGCAGCCCGCGCATTCCGGCCTGCCCCGAGGCGTTCATGGTTCATTACCTCGACAACATCGACGCAAAGACGCAGATGTGCATGACCGCCATCCGCGATGCACGCAATGCCGACAGTGACTGGAGCGAATGGGTCAAGCCGCTTGAAACCCGCGTCTTCAAGAAGGACGTCATGGGCATCCGTCAGGAAAAGGCGTGAGCACACGGTCGTTCAGCTCGTTGCAGAATGGGGGTCCGCTGCGTGACTCGCACTAATATGGGAGCGAACTCATGAGAATCCGATTCGAAGTGTGGGCGGTCGGCATCCTGCTTTCCGCATCCTCGTCGATTGCATTGGCCGACGACATCGCGACCAAGGTCGCGGCGGCGAAAGGCGATTTCAACGGAGCCGACACCGTCGTGGTCTTTGACTCGACAGACGTCAATGTTGCTGATTCCGGGATTGGTACGAATCGCTGCACGCGCGTGGTGAAGGCGTTGACCGATACTGGTGTGCGGTCGCTTTCCGTACATCGCTGGGATTACGACCCCGCCACGAACACGCTTGAGCTGCTCCCAAGCCGCATTCACCGTGCGAGCGGCACTGTCGAGGACATCGCGACAAAGCCAATCGTTGCCCCTGCCTCCGCCGGAATCATCTTCTGGGGAAGCATGCA
This sequence comes from uncultured Planctomycetaceae bacterium, assembly GCA_964605185.1. Lineage (GTDB taxonomy): Bacteria > Planctomycetota > Phycisphaerae > UBA1845 > UTPLA1 > JACRIM01. The sequence goes on along the minus strand of CAZSBF010000004.1, from coordinate 4,693 downwards.
AACCATGCTCGAAGTTCCGAACCTCAAGATCGGCGACTCCGTGGAACTCAACTGGACCAAGACCGGTTTCAACGTGGCCTACCTCGGCGGCGGCACCGCCTGCGCCGAGCCGCCCATGCCCGGCCATTGGTACGACGTGGTGACGTGGCCCGAAGGAACGCCGGTCATTGAGAAGGTGTACACGGTCTCCATCTCTAAGACGAAGCCGCTGCAGTATGAAGTGGTGAATGGTGAATTGGGCACGTCCATGCACTTCGAAGGCGACAGGGCCGTCTATCACTTTGAGAAGAAAGACCTTCCGGCATTCAAGGGCGAGCCGAAGATGTGCTCGTCGAGCGATGTGTTGTGCAAGCTCGTTTTGGCCACCGTCGAGAGCTGGCAGCACAAAGCCCGCTGGTTCCACGAAAAAAACGAGCCGAGTTTCAAGACGGACGATGCGATCAAGGCCAAGGTGCGCGAGTTGGTCGGCGAACCCAACGACAAACGAATGAGCGACGAAGAGAAGATCGCCGCGCTCAATCACTGGGTCGCCGAGAATGTGCGCTACGTCGGCACGAGCCGCGGCGCCCATGAAGGCTACACCACACACGCCGCCATCGAGACCTTTAGCGACCGCGGCGGCGTTTGCAAAGACAAAGCGGGTCTGCTCGTGGCGATGCTGCGTGAAGCGGGCTTTGAGTCATACATCGTGATGACGGAGGCCGGGGCACGCGTTGAGAAAACACCGGCTGATCAATTCAATCACGCGGTGACGAGCGTTCGCCAAAAAGACGGCACACTACGACTTCTCGACCCAACGTGGTTGCCCAAGAACCGCGAGATGTGGTCCAGCGCCGAGCAACGGCAGGCGGTCGTTTTTGGCACGCCTCAAGGAGAAATGGGGTTGCAGCTTTCGCCCTACAGCCCGCCGGCCGACAACGCGCTCGTTTGGCGTGGCGAGGCTTCACTTTCCCCCACCGGTGATCTCAACGGGCGGATTTCGGTTTCCACGATCGGCTGCCCCGAAACGGGCCTGCGGCGATCCCTGTCGGGGCTAAAGCCAGCGGACCGCCCCGGGCGATTTGAAGAAAGCCTGCGCCGGCTTGCTGCAAACGCCACCTTGGAATCATTGAGCGTGACCGACCCCGTCGACTTCTCGAAGCCCGCAACGGTCGAAATGAACTACGCCGCGAGAGAATTTGGCATCGGTGAATCGGGCACGTTCTACTTCCGCTTGCCAAGTCTCACGGGCGTGCTGAGCGATATGGTGTTGTCGGACATCTACGACAGCGCCGAGACCGCGGCGACGGATCGCAAGTACCCCGTTCGAATTCGCTCGACCCGCCGGCTCGATTGCGACGAGATTGTGAAACTGCCGACCGGCTGGAGAATCGACACCACGCCAGAGGGATTCAAGCACGACAGCGACGCGGCGTCGATGGAGTTCAGCGTTGATTCGACGCCGGGGCAGCTCCGCTATCGATGCACGATTGACCTGAAAAAACACATCGTGCCCGTGGGAGATTACCCCGACTACAAGAAGGTCATCGATCGACTGGGCAAATTGCGAAACGAACTGGTCGTCTGCCGAGTGGAGGCTCAAAGTGCCCAGCGATAAGGTCATTTTTCGACGAGGGAATCTCGCCGCGACTGTCCTCCTGGTTCTCGCAATAGTTGCGATCGCGGAAACCCCCAAACCCCTAACACAGGAGCCCGCCGATGATGCGGTGATTCTCCTATGGGAGGACGCCGTCACCCTTGTGCCCGAAGGCGGCTACACGTGGAGCGTAAAGAAACACGTCCGGGTGAACAACGATCGGTCATACGGCGCGTTCGCCGACCCGCGAATCACCTACAACGCCGACTATCAAACCGTGAACATTTCGGCCGCCCGCACGCGCTGCCCTGATGGCCGCGTCGTCGAAGTTCCGAAATATTCTCGCAACGAAGTCGCCCCACAGGAAACGACCGGCTGGCCTGCCCTTGCGGGCATTCGCCAGATCGTCGTTTCGTTTAGTGCGATCGAACCTGACGCCGTGCTGGAACTGGAATACGAGCTCTCGTCGAAGCGAGGCGCGCTGCCGTTTTATGAGTTCGATTTTCCCATCGCGGCTTCTTACCCCATCGCTTCGCGTCGCATCCTCCGCAACGGAAAGCCAATCCACGAGGCGACCAACGTGGAAGCGCTCATCGACGAGCCCCTGTCCCTGCCCGCGCGGGATCGCAACGGCCTGAAGGTCCTCGCCACTGCCGCCAACACCAAGGCGTGGGCCAATGCAATCGTGAACCTCATGGATGACACTGCTAAGGGTGACAAACTCCAGTCATATTGCGATGAATCCAAACTCGCCGCTACAACCGACGACTTCGAAAAGGCGTGGGCGATTCAGGAAGCGTTTGCCAAGCAGTTCACCACGGTCGACCCCCCGTCCGCCTGCGTATGGCCGATGATTCGTCCGGCAAAGATCGTCCGTCCGGCCCACTATGGCACATCGCTTGAAGCCGCGAGTTTGCTACTCGCAATGTTCCGCGGTGCGGGCCTTAAGGCCGAGCCGGTTTTTGCCGTTTCGTGCCAATCTGATGAAATCTCCGTCGGTGCAATCTCGGCGTTCGCCGTCGCCCTCGAAACCCGCGGCGAAGTCAGCTATTGGCACCCCATGCACGGCCGAATTCGCAACCCCGGCCCTTGGGGAGGATGGCGTCGTTTTGACAATGCCTATGTCACCGGCCGCAGCGACATGCCCGCACGCTTCGACGCCCCTGTCGAAAGCAGACTGGAGTCCTCGGCTCGCCTGACCCTCGATGATTCGGCGAATTACGCCGGCACCGTCGACCTGCGAATGACTGGGTTGTTTCTCGCCAATGCCCTTCGTACAGACGATCAGAAGAAATCGGCCATTAATGATGTACTCTCCCGGCTGATTCCTAACATCGAAACGTCGAAGTACAGCGTTACGACGCTTTCCAACGATGTGTTCGCGGTGACTGCCGAGGTCAAATCATCGAAGCCGCTCGAATCGGCGGGCGATGTCCGCGTTTTCACCATTCCTTCCGACGGCCCGTGGCAATCGACGTTTCCGCTGCCTCTCGGCAAGAGTGGCCGAAAGACGCTTCTCAAATCGCCGGGCCCTTTCGTACAAGAGAGTTTCATTGAACTGAAGCTGCCGGAAGGGTGGTCACCGTCTGCACTTCCGAAAACGTACAGCACCGCATTGGCAAACGATGCGAATCTGTCTCAGCAAGTCGAGGCCGCCGGACAGTGGGTCCGCCTGCGAAGCAACTTGACGGTCGGTCAGCGCATCTGGCCCGCCGAGCGATACCCGGAGCTTCGCACCGCGATCTGCAACACCCAATCGCCCGCCGCAAAGACGCTGGTGATTCGCAAGACAACTACCCCATCAGGCCGATAGCTTCGCGACCGCCTCATCCACCGTCGTGTGAATCTCGAAGAAACGGCTGAGCCGCGTCGTATCGAGCACACCCGCGACAAACGGCGTCAAACCCGCGAGAACAACCCGCGCCCCTTGTGAGTTGGCCTGCGCGGTGATTCGCACAAGCTCCCCCAATGCCGCGGAGTTGATGTAGCCGACCGCCGCGAGATCGAGCACGACCTTTGCCCCAGGCCGCTCAATCAATGGGTTTACGGCCTTCGCCAGTTCGCCATCCGGGCCGGTGTAATCCTCGCCGATTCGCGCGATGGCGACTCCACTCTTGGTTTGTACGTCAAACTTCATTCGCCTGAATCCTTTTCCGATTTGGAGGGTCCATCGAGCTTCACAGGATCATTGATTTTCGGTGCCACCGATTTCTCGCCCGGCTGATTGCGAAGGGTCTGTTCCATGGCAGGGGTCGACTCCCGGTCGCCCATCTGCTTTTGTTGATGCGCCCTCAATCTCGTCATGCTGCGGCCGTCGTTCCAACCACGCTGATAGCCGCTTTGATATTGCTGATCGGCGAGCCAAAGCCAAAGGTCGTTTCCATTCCAATCCGTTAACGATCGCTGCGCCTCCTTCAATCCGTCCTGATAGCCCTGATTGAATTTGCCCGCCGTCTTGACCATCGACGTCCGCATTTGCTTGCTGTTGTTCTGCCCCTTGCCACCGGAGCCTTCGTCACAGCCTGCAAAGCCGGCGAGGAGCAATCCAACCATCAAACCAATGCCACGAATTGTCATTGCGGTGCTTCCTTACTTCTTCTGGCGATAGACGCCTTTTTCGCACGCCACCACGAACGACTCGGCCGTTGTCTTAAGTTGCTCCCATTCCCGTCGAATGCGCTTAGCCTCCTCGGCTCCGACCTCCCCGTCGTCGGCAACGCTCCGGCTCACCTCATTCAACAAGTCGCTGAACTCCTTGACCATGTGCTGCGTCGATTGCAACAGGTCGTCATCAATATCCTTGGAGTCGGCAACCGGATTGTGTACAAAAAAACCGTTCGCCTGGTTGCAGAGCCATGCCACCACGCCCAGTTCGCCTGTCAGCTTCACGATATCTCGGACGCGATCCAGCGGGTTGCGCGTCCCACTGTCGTCCGATTCGGCCGGCTCACACCATTTATAGACCAGCGCGGGGGACAATCGAAGATCGGCCGCAAGAGCCTTGACTCCGACCTTGTCCGCCGCTTGCCGAAGGACTTCATACGAGTGCATGACACACGCCTCTCGCGCCAACATGGGCAACTGAATTCGCCGCCGCCATAACGCCGCCTTAGTATA